>CAJMDR010000270.1 GCA_905212215.1 uncultured Porphyromonadaceae bacterium | reverse complement strand
CCGTCCGCTGATACGTAAGCCGTGGCGCGGCAGCCTTCCCGCCTGGCGTGCCCTGACCTCCGAGGCCGGATACATCTACTGCGCCCGCCGCCGCCACTCTCTGCCGGACAAAAAGACAGGTTTTTAAGACAAAAATATATTTAGGACAGAAAGACATAAAAACATATTTCTGAGCCGGGAATATTAATCACATAAAAAACATAAACCACATGAAAAAGACCTTATTTATTCTGTTTGCGGCGTTGCTGCCGCTCTGCTGCCTTGCAAAAGGGGATTATAAGGCTGTCTATGCCGGGTGGCACCATGTCATGGTGCTCAAGAACGATGGCTCTCTCTGGGGATGGGGCGCCAATGGTTCCGGTCAGCTCGGCGACGGCACCACAACTGCCCGCAAGGAGCCTTTCAAAATCCTGGAAAGGGTAAGGATGGCAGATGCTTACAATCCTGTGGCGATTCTTGACGATGGCTCGCTGTGGGCATGGGGCCCGAACGAGTCGGGAAGAATCGGCAACGGTACTACAACAAACTGTCTGCGACCTGCCAAGGTAATGGACAAGGTGCGGCAGATAGCGGCTTACACGGACCATACCCTGGCAGTTCGCGAGGACGGCACGTTGTGGGGATGGGGTGCCAACAACTTCGGACAGCTCGGCGACGGCACCACCATCAACCGCCTGAAACCGGTGAAGATAATGGAACATGTGAGTCAGGTCGCCACCGGCTATGATTATACTCTGGCGATAAAGGAGGACGGCAGCCTGTGGGCATGGGGCAACAACGGTTCCGGGCAGCTTGGCGACGGCACCCGTACCGACCGTCTGAAACCGGTGAAAATCATTGACAGGGTGACAGCGGTTTATCCGGGTGGCGGCTACACCCTGGTCATCCGCAACGACGGCTCGCTGTGGGGATGGGGAGAGAACAGCTACGGGCAGTTGGGCGACGGCACCACGGAAGGGAGCCTGCTGCCGATAAAGCTTATGGAAAATGTGAAATCCGTCAACACATCCTGCGACAGGACTCTTGCTCTTCGCGAGGATGGCTCTTTGTGGGCTTGGGGCTGCAACTACGGTGGTCGCGTTGGCGACGGCACGGATATTGACCGGCTGAGACCGGTGAAAATCCTCGATGGGGTGGGGAAAGTTACAGGCTGCTCGTCCAATATGGCTATTCTGAATGATGGCTCGCTATGGGCGTGGGGAGAGAATGACTACGGACAGCTGGGCGACGGCACTGACGAATGGCAATACAAACCGGTAAAAATAGCCGGGAGGGTGAAGGATGTGTCTTTGGGAGGCGAGTTCGGCATCTTCCTCACCGAGGATGGCGACCTGATGTTCACAGGCACCTTCGAGCCGGCGGTTTCACCGGCTGTGAGGTAAAGACAGAAAAACATTTGTAGACAGAAAGACATAAAGACATAAAGACATAAAGACAGATTTCCGAGCAGGAACATAATTCATGAACTACCTGAAAAGAACCATATTTGTTTTGTTTGCGGTGTTGCTGCCGTTGTGTTGCCTCGCGAAAGGGGATTATAAGTGCGCGTCGGTGGGGAATGACCATGTGTTGGTGCTGAAAAACGACGGCACGCTGTGGTCGTGGGGCGGCAACACCTACGGTCAGTTGGGCGACGGTACCGTGAAGCCGCGTACCAAACCGGTGAAAATCCTCGATGGGGTGCGCCAGATGTCGAGCGGCTTCGGCTTCAGCATGGCAGTGCTGAACGACGGTTCGCTGTGGGGATGGGGGCGCAACTCCTACGGACAGCTTGGCGACGGCACGAAGAACGACAGCCATAAGCCGATAAAAATCATGGAGGGAGTGCGCAAGGTGGCGTGTGGCGGCGGCTTCACGGTGGCGCTGCTTGAGGATGGCACTCTGCAGAGCTGGGGCTACAATGCCTCTTACCAGTTGGGAGGAATACCCGGCAAGGAAGACAACGGCAAGGTGAAGATAAGGAGCCTGAAGGGAGTGCGCGATGTGGTGTGCGGCGAAGGCCACGGCATGGCACTCCTCGATGACGGGACATTGTGGGGATGGGGCTACAACCAGAAGGGTCAGGTAGGCTCCGGGACAAAACACGATGAGCTTTCACCACAGAAAATCATGGATAAGGTGCGCCAGGTAGCACGTGGGGGGAACCAT
Source organism: uncultured Porphyromonadaceae bacterium (assembly GCA_905212215.1). Lineage (GTDB taxonomy): Bacteria > Bacteroidota > Bacteroidia > Bacteroidales > Muribaculaceae > Lepagella. The sequence continues at coordinate 1,677 of CAJMDR010000270.1, read as the reverse complement.
ACCATGGCGATTCTCGACGACGGTACTCTGTGGGCATGGGGCGATAACTGGTCGCATCAGGTGGACGACAGCGACGCCAGGGAAATTCTCAAGCCGTTAAAGATTATGGAGGGAGTGCGGGAGGTTGCCTGCGGCGACAATCATACCCTGGTAATCCTCAACGACGGCTCACTGTGGGGTTGGGGATATAACGACAAAGGGCAGCTCGGCACCGCCTCGAAGAAGTTCTATGTGCCTGAGCCGGTGAAAATCTACGACAAGGTGCGCAGCATGGCGGCAGGAGATAATTTCACCATATTTATTACTGAGGAGGGGGAGTTGATGACCTGCGGAGTATTATAAATTGTAAATTATGAGAAAGATAATTCTTGCTTTGTTTGCGGCACTGATGCCGCTGAGTTCACTTGCTGTCGGCGGCTATAAGGCTGTGGCGGCAGGGTACAGGTATGTGATGGTGCTCAAGGAAGACGGCGCGTTGTGGGGCTGGGGCTACAACAGCTTAGGAGAGCTGGGAATCGGCACGGAGGCTCCGGAAGAGAAGCCGGTGAAGATTCTTGACAATGTGCGGCGGATGGCCTGCGGAAACACTTACACCATGGCGGTGCGCAACGATGGCTCGCTGTGGTGCTTCGGACGTATGGACGGCGAGTTCTGGTGGAAGAAGCCGGGGAATCTCCGCATTGCTGAGAAGGGGCTTAAGAGCGGTGTGCGCAAGGTGGCCTGCGGCGGCGATTTCTGCATGGTGATAGCGGACGATGGCTCGTTGTGGGGCTTCGGGAATACTAAGAACGAGTTCAACTATCACAGCAAAGGGTTTGAGAAGGTGAAGAAGCTGAAGGGAGTGCGCGAGGTTGCCTGCGGCGCGGACCATACCCTGGCATTGCTTGACGACGGCACTCTATGGGCCTGGGGCAGGAATGAGAACGGACAGCTTGGCGACGGTACGACCATACCGCGCAAGGAGCCGGTGAAGATTCTTTCCGGGGTGCGCGGTATTTCATGCCGCGACAATCTCAGTATGGCGATTCTCGACGACGGCACTCTGATGGGGTGGGGAAGTAATAAATACGGACAAGTTGGCGACGGCACGAACCGCAACAGCTCTCGCCCTGTGAAGGTGCTCTCCAATGTGCGGGAGGTGGCCTGCGGGAACATGCATGCCATGGCAATCCTGAACGACGGCACTCTGATGGGCTGGGGCAAGAATGATAACGGACAGCTCGGCGACGGTACCACCACGAACCGCAGCCTTCCGGTGAAGATTTACGACGGGGTGCGCACGGTAGCCTGCGGCAAGGAACTTACCATCTATATTACCCTTTCCGGCGACCTGATGACCTGCGGTCTTCTCAATGCCCGTTGAGGAGTGGATGAGTGGATGAGTGCGGAGGCTTGCCTCCGGGCCTTAATCCCGTGCGTAATTTACTAACTTCAAAAAATTTACTAACTTCAAAAACAAACAACTATGCCACGCTGCTGCGGCCATGACTACCGCTCCCGGTGTATCTACCACATCACCCTGAGCAAAACCAGAGGCACCGAACCCTTCGGAACGCTTTGCGGCACTGTAGCAAACGCTGGAATCCGCCGCTAAGAACCCGTTAGGGTTCCTTTCTGTTTAGCCGGGGGTTGAACGAGCAAAGCGAGTGAACCCCCCGGTTTATTAGTGAATTATCT
>CAJMDR010000269.1 GCA_905212215.1 uncultured Porphyromonadaceae bacterium | reverse complement strand
TTCGGTCGGCTCCGTCATCAATGAATTGTCGCAGAACTGCTCCGCGTCCGCGCCTTACCTCGCCGAGTTCGCCTCGCGAATGGGTGGCGTGGGTGCGCAAGCCGGACTGACCGTGCAGCAGATTATGGGCTTCGCCGCCGTCCTCGATTCCAATAACCAAAAGCTCGAAGCATCTTCGACCGCTCTCTCGCAGGTTATTGTTCGAATCTATCAGGACCCGGCCAAGTATGCCCGTGTAGCCGGAATGGATGTGCAGAAGTTCGCAAATCTGGTTAAAACCGATATGAACGCCGCCCTGATCGAGTTCCTTTCGACTCTCAAACAGGCCGGCAATATGGATGTCCTCTCGCCGATGTTCAAGGATATGGGCGAGAACGGCTCTCGCGCTATCTCCGCGCTCTCGACCCTCGCCAACCATATCGACCAGGTCAAGGCGCAGCAGCTTGTCGCCAACGAAGCCTTCGAGGAGGCTGTCTCCATCGACAAGGAGTTCGAGGTGCAGAACAATACCGTTCAGGCCGGACTTGAAAAGGCGAAGAACCGCGTCCACGAGCTTGCCGTGGAATTGGGAGAGAAATTACAGCCGGTGATGCGCCTTGTGATTTCTTCCTCAACCATAGCCCTCAAAACTCTTTCGGGCATGGTCGATTTCTTCATCAAGTACCGCCGCGAGATTGCCGCCGGAGTTATCGCCATCGCCGCCTACAATGCCATTATGCTCGTCTACAACTACCATACTGTCATGGCGACAAAGGCGACGGCCCTGTTCCACGGCGTGATGAAGCTCGTCCGGGGAATTATCCCTGCCGTCCGGCTTCTCTTTACTCCGCTCGTCAATGCAGTGCAGTATTTCACCAACGGCCTTGAGGTGAACTACGCCATGCAGGAGCGGTGGCGCAAGTCGATGGCCGCCATGAAATTCTCCAACTGGATAGGGCTTGTGCTCGCGCTGGGCGCGGCTGTCTACGCCCTCGCGAATCGTTGGAAGACGGCCAGAGAGGAGGCCGAGAAAGCGCGTAAGGAGCAGGAGGAATACCGCAGGTCGCTTACCGACCTTGACGCGGCTTCCTCGGAGTATTGCGCCAAAGAGGTTGACCGACTCGACGCGCTGTATAAGGCCGCAACCGATGAATCGAAGTCGAAGGACGAGCGCAAGGCCGCCGCAGAGCGGCTACAAGCCCTCTATCCCGACTATTTCAAGAACCTTACAGCCGAGCAGATTCTTGTCGGTCAGGCCAAGACCGCCTACGACCAACTGCGCGACTCCATTATCGAAGTGGCCCGCGCACGTGCCGCCGCCGCCAAAATCGAGGAGAACGAGAAGGAACTTCTCACCCTCGAACAACAGGCGCCGGGCCTGAGGGCGACACGCGACCGCGACAAGGTGGCATACGATGCCGCCGTAGCCGACTGGGAACGTGCGAGGGAGATGGAGAGCAACCAATCCTATACCAACTCCACCGATGCTGCGGCGGGTCAGATGGTCAGTGTCGCACCTTACGCCCGTAAGGTGACTTCCACCGGCGAGACCTACAACGCTTCGGAGGCGGCTTATCAGGCAAACCTTACCAAGCAGCGGCAGCTCAACGAGGCCAACGAGTTCCTGCGTCAGAAATACAAGATTTCCGCCGAGGCATTGGAAATGCCCGAAAATCCTGCTGTCAATCTTCCGGGCAACACGCCTATAAACACTCCTTCGGGCAGCGGTGCCACCGAGGACAAGTTCGCAAAGGAAAAGGAATGGCGCGAACAGGCCGAGGCTTCGGCGCGTATCTCTTACGCAACCGGCGAGTCTGACTATATCGCTTACACTAAGGAAATGGGCCGAATAGCCGTGGAGTTCTGCGAGAAGCAGTTGCTCCACACCGACCTCACGGAAACGGAGCGGCTGAAAATTACCGCCGAGTGGCGCGAAGCACAGCGCAAACAGCAGGAGCATCTTGACGAGCAGACCATTGAGGCGGAGAACAACCGCTACAATACCGAACTGGCTCAGTTGAAGCAATTCTACATCGACGGCTCCATCTCTAAGGAAACCTACGACCTGAAAACCGAGGAGGCAGAAATCGAGCATCAGCGGCGACTTGTCGCGCTGACGAAGGAGGGAAGCCGCGAGCGGTTACAGGCCGAGCTTGCTGATCGCGCAGGTGCAGCGCAAGCAGCAGGAACGTGAACAGCTCGAAGCGAAGTATGCCGCCATGAAGAAGGACTTCTTCGGCGACAATCCACAGGAGGCTCAGGCGAAGTATGACGCTGACCTCGCTTTGCTCGATGTCGTGTATCAGCGTGAACTTGCCGCTGCCGGGAACAATGCCGCTGAGAAACTGCGCATTGATGAAGCCTACGAGAAAGCGAAACTCGCCCTCAAAAAGAAGTACGGACTTCTTGCCGAGGAAGACACGCGCAACGCTATGGAGCGCGGTATCGCCGATTCTGTCGAATGGCTCAACTCCGACGGCGGCAAGGCTCTGACCGGGACGCTCGACACGCTCGTTTCGGGAATGTCGGCTGTATTCTCGCAGCTTTCCTCCATTATTCAGGCCGAGCTTGAAATACAGACAGCCTCCATCAACAAGCGGCATGATGCCGAAATCTCACGTGCCGAGGGCAACACCTACAAGGTGAAGAAACTCGAAAAGGACAAGGAGAAAGAAATCGCCAAAGCCAAGAAGGAGGCGAACAGAAAGATGTTCGCGATGCAGGTTATACAGGCCGTGGCTCAGACCGCCACCAACGCCCTGAACGCTTACGGCTCTGCGGCGGCGGTGCCGGTGGTCGGTTATATCCTCGCGCCTATCGCGGCGGCTATGGCTATCGCCGCAGGTGCCATTCAGATTGCAGCCATCAAGAAACAGCAACAGGCTTCGGAGGCGCAGGGGTATGAGTCTGGCGGCTTTACCCCGGAGGGTAAGCCTGATGAAGTGGCAGGTGTTGTTCACAAAGGGGAATGGGTCGCCTCACAGCGACTTGTCAATAATCCCCGAACCCGCCCATTGTTGGAGGCTCTGGACTATGCGCAGCGAACCAACACAATCGGCTCCATAACCGCCGCCGATGTGTCGCGCACGATTACTGCTCCCGCAGTCCTGGCCGCACAGCCTCAGACTCCAACCGTGGTGAACAACACCTACAACACCGCTTCATCAGCCGACAACTCCGAATTGACTTCGACAATCCGGCAGTTGAAAGACCGCCTCAACGAGCCTTTTGTCACCGTAAACACCGTTACCGGCGATCACGGCATACAACAGGCACAGGACGAATACGACCGCTTAATGAAGAACAAATCACCCAAATCCCGTAAATAATGCAAATCTACGTCAACAACAAACTGGCAGCACTCAAAAAGGGGACTTCCTTTGAGTACGTTTCCGAGAACCGCCTGTTTTCGGGCAGTGACGGCTACACCCTCACAATTACTTTTCCGCTGCGCGGATGTCCCGAAAACATCGCTATCTTCGGCCATATCAACCGGGCAGATGTAGCCGCAAAGAAAGTTATCTTCGACTGCGAGATACGCGACAAGGGCTTCTACAAGTTAGGCTCAATAACCATCACCGAAATCTCCGAAGCCGAGGTCAAGACGCAGTTCCTCGAAGGACGCTCGGAACAGAACTTTGACAAGACCTTCGACAAGGTCTATATCAATGAACTTGACCTCGGCGCTCCGCCCACTACCTACAAGTCAAGCATCACTCCGACCAATGCCTGGTACCCCGAAAATTCGGGCTGTAAATGTGTGGCCCTGCCGTGGGTCAACGACTATTCGGGAAACATTCAGAACAAGGCGGAACATATTGTCGATGACGCAGTGCAGAACAAGTCTCATTACGAGTGGAG
>CAJMDR010000268.1 GCA_905212215.1 uncultured Porphyromonadaceae bacterium | reverse complement strand
TCAGTTTATATTCATCCGGGACATATAGAGATACCCTCTTTCAAGTTATATGACAAGTATGGTAACAGCGCTAATTTGCGTGGGTGGGTAAAACATAACTATTTTCATGAACCGAGTTTTGAGTTCAACATCACCAACGCACGCAAACTGCTCTGCTATGAGACCGATGCTAATATAAATCCCATCTGGTATGGAACCATCTATGGCAACGGAGGCGCACAGATCAGCGGACATCCCGGAATAGTTAACATACTTGTGGATATGTCTACCGCTCCCAAGTCGGTATTCACTTTTGTACTCAGCGACACACAGGAAGCGGTCGACTATCGTTTTCTTACTTTCAGCGACCGCAGAAAAGAAGAGGAAGAAGCAGCCAAACCGGACACAGTACCGGAAATTATACGTCGTTTTCAAAAAATGACAGCCCAACAAGCTGACGCACCATCGAACTATGTAATGGACCTCCGAGCTTCGGTAACACCCGATGCCGAGATGATTCTTGTCATGGATCCGATAGCTGGAGACAAGATTAAAGCATACGGTCAGGGTGCCTTGCAGATGGGTTATTCTTCTTTCGATGACAGGCTGACCATGTACGGCCGCTATACACTTGACAGAGGTACATACAATTTCTCGCTTCAGGATCTTATCCTGAAAACTTTCACAATCCGTCCAGGTTCAAGCATAGCTTTCAATGGAGACCCGTATTCGGCACAACTGAATATTGATGCCCTGTATAGAGTAAACACAAATCTTACTGACCTTGACCCTTCGTTTGCTAATGACCGGGACCTCAGTCGTACCAATGTACCCGTTGATGCAGTACTGAAAGTGAACGGCGACATGCGACAGCCCGATATTACGTTTGACATAGAGTTGCCGACACTTACTCAGGATGTGGCGAGGAAGGTGAAATCCATCGTCAGCACAGAAGACATGATGAGCAGGCAGATTATCTACCTTCTCGCATTGAATCGGTTCTATACACCCGAATATATGGGTGGTCAGGGCAGCAACAACGAGTTCGCGTCAATAGGTTTCTCAACCCTTTCCTCACACCTCACCAACATTCTCGGCCAGTTATCTCCCAACTGGAGCTTCGCACCGAATGTTAGAACCGATCAGGGTGATTTCTCTGATTTAGAAGTGGACCTTGCGCTCAGTTCACGGCTGTTCAATAACCGGCTGATTCTGAACGGCAATTTCGGGTATCGCGACAGAACGACTTCTTCCACTACTTTTATCGGTGATTTCGACCTGGAATATCTGCTGAACCGAAGCGGTTCCTTGAGGCTGAAGGCTTATAATCATTTCAACGACCAGAATTATTATCTCAAGTCATCGCTAACAACACAGGGTCTCGGTGTTATATATAAACATGACTTCGATCGTTGGTTCTCGTTCCTGCGTCCGAAACGCAAAAAGACGCCAAGACTGACATTGCCCCAACAGAAGCCGGATACTATATTGAAATTCAAATAACTAAATATGTTCTACATGAAAAAGGTTGCTTTATTTTTAGCATGTACCCTTGTCGGCACGGCTATGGCGGGAGCAAAAGACCGCACCCACCACAATCCCAAGGTTACCAACACCGATGTCATACTCCATGCCTGGAGCTGGAATCTGGACACCATAGCAAAGAATATGTCGGCCATTGCCGATGCAGGCTATACCATGGTACAGACTTCGCCGGTACAACCCCACTACAACCCTACCGGAGTGAACAAGAAGCTTTTCGACCCTACGGGTATGGAAGGAAACTGGTACTACTATTACCAGCCTACCGCATGGCAGATAGGAAATGCATCTGTTGGTTCTAAAGCCGACATGAAAGCTCTCGTGGACTCGGCAAACAAATATGGCGTAAAGGTGATAGTGGATGTACTGCCTAACCATACGGCTTTCGATGTGGATGCAGTGCTTCCTGAGTTTGTAAAGGCTGTAGGCGGTCGCGACAAACTTTATCACTCGCAAGGACTCACGCCTATCACTGACTACAACGACCGCTATCAATGTACCCTCGAAGGTACTGGCGGTCTTCCCGACGTCAACACCGAGAATCCCGATTTCCAGAAATATTACATGCAGTTCGTCAATGAACTGCTGAAAATGGGAGTTCGCGGTTTTCGCTACGATACCGCAAAGCACATCGGCGTTCATTCCGATCCCGTAGACAAAGAATCGGGAGTAAAAGAGAACGATTTCTGGGATGTGGCAACAGGCAGAAAGGGAGTGAAAGGAGTCAAACTTTCAATGCCCTATGACTCGCTCTTCGTCTATGGAGAGATACTCCAGGACAAGAACGTTCCTGAAGCTGAATACGCAGAATATATGGGCATGACCGCCTCAGGCTATGGCCACAAGCTGCGTGAAGCTTTGGAGAAACAGTCCGCAGCGGGCATAGACCTTTTGGACTGGAGTAGCGAGATGGCACCGGAATTCCTTACCAGCTGGGTGGAAAGCCACGATACTTACGCCAATGCACATGAGAGCGCACATCTGAGTGATGATCAGATTCGTACGGCATGGGTGTTCCTCACAGCCCGTCAGAACAGCATACCTCTCTTCTTCAGCCGTCCTGCTGGACGTACTCCTCAGAACTATTGGGGTGACAACAGAATGGGTGCTAAAGGAAATGATGAGTTCAAGCATCCCGAAGTTAAGGCAGTAAACCATTTCCGTCAGGAGATGAAAGGACAACCTGAAGATATTCAGGTATCAGACAATGGTCAGGTACTCCTCGTGAACCGTGGTAAGAAAGGTGCAGCCATAGTCAATATCGGCCAGTATTCCAATGTAGTTGATCTTCCTACTACCCTTCCCTCCGGGACCTACCATGATAAGGTATACAATCAGGAGTTCAAGGTTAAGAATGGTCGTCTGAAAGGCTACGCAGCAATGCACAGAACCTACATACTCAGCAAATAAAAATCAGAGTACATCATTTGAATCACCCGAAGAAAAATGATTTTTCTTCGGGTGATTTTTACGTTTTTATGGATATTTACATACGAGCTTATTGCCAAAATTGTGGTAACTTTTACCAATCGTTATGCTGATACAGAGGGTCTCACACAAAAAGATTATCTTTGCAGTATGGAGTACCCACTCATCAACTTTGACTCTATTGAGGCATTCAACAATTATTATGGACTGCCTACCTGCAACTCATTTGTTTCGGTGTTCGACCTTTCTCAGGGAGGTGTGCATCCGAACAAAGTATCAATAAAGTATAATATCTTTGTACTCTATCTCAAACAAGGCATACGTTGCACCATTAACTATGGCAGACAGGTTTATGATTATAAGGAAGGAACAGTAGTAAGTTTCTCTCCCGGTCAACTTGTAAAAGTCGATGTGCCGGAAAATTCCGAGAGACCTAAATCCAAAGGCATCGCCTTCATGCCCGAATTAATATATGGGACTCCTTTACAGGAAAAAGTCTCCTCCTTTACATTTCTGGATTTCACCGCGAGGGAGGCCTTACATCTTTCGGCTGATGAAAAAGAAACATTTGAGGCTTTGCTCAATATTATAAAGAAAGAGTCAGAGCGTCCCACCGACAGCCATAGCAAGATGTTGCTGTCATCGCAGATATTTACCTTGCTTGAGTATCTTCACCGATTCTATGACCGTCAGTTCGCGACTCGGCATCAGGCTAACTCTCATGTCGTAAAACGTTTTGAACGGGAACTCAAACAATATTACAGCAACGGCAGGGGTGAAGCTTTACAGATGCCATCGGTATCTATGTTCGCTGAGCAGGCCAATCTCAGTCCAGGTTACTTCGGAGAACTTGTGAAAAGAGAGACAGGGTTAACTGCTAAAGACATTATCACCAACCACCTTGTTCTGATTG
>CAJMDR010000267.1 GCA_905212215.1 uncultured Porphyromonadaceae bacterium | reverse complement strand
AGGAAAAGCTCGTGGAACAACTGCGGAACCCCGCATCTGCTCCACAAGCCTTTGATGTCATGATGCGCCTTTATGGCGAAAAGATTTACTGGCACATCCGCAAGATGGTGCCGGCACACGACGATGCCGCCGATGTGTTGCAGAACGTATTCCTTAAGGCATGGAACTCTCTCGACAAGTTCCGTGGCGCGGCAAAACTCTCGACGTGGTTATATAAGATTGCCATCAACGAATCCATCAACTATATAAAGAAGGAGAAGAACCGCCTCGGTATAGACAACATAGAGAGTGACGAGGGTCTCTTTGCGAATTTAGAGGCTGACCCATGGTTCGACGGTGACGAGCTTCATGCCGAATTGCAGAAGGCTGTTGCCGAACTGCCGGAAAAACAGAGATTGGTATTCCGGATGAGGTATTTCGATGAAATGAAGTATGAAGAGATATCAGACATCCTTGGCACCTCCGTAGGTGCCTTGAAAGCCTCCTATCATCACGCTGTCAACAAAATCGCCAAGCGCTTTAACCTCTGACACCCCTCACAAAGAACCAATTATAGGTGTAGCGTAAAGTCTATAGCCAACTTTTAGACCAAAGTATCACAGAGCTAAAGCACATCGGCAAACACCATGGTTTCTTTTGGTCTATAGTCAATTTTAAGACTGGAATTACATTTAAGAATTCACAAATTCTTGCTGCGTTTACTGCAAGATAGACTCTGATGTTTCTTTTTTCGTTGAATATTGAGGTGAAAAATCAAGGCAATTTGAAGAAACGGTAAAAAGTGAAAAAATAACCGTGAAAAGTATAAGTGTGGATTGGGCTTTTCCAAAAAAACTGTTAACTTTGCATCAAAACTGATGGATATGAATGAGTTCTATCTGATAGCCAAAGAACCACCTTCGGCAAACAGAGGTGAAGATAGGGTGCGCCGTTACTTCCACATGGAGGTGAGGTTCGAGAACGGACGCAAGAATCATGTCAACAAAGAACTGAGGATATTCTCATGTTTCTGATGCATATTATACTGTTCTGACATAGAAAGACTCGCGATAAAAAGATCCGCCGTTGCAGCATAAAAGGTTGAGCTGTAACGGCGGTTTTTCTTAGGAATATGTGCGATTTCAATGTCCTATCTGCGTTTCTTCCTTCCCTTTCCTCCCCTTGATTTGGGAGTGTAATATTTCTTGAGTTGTTCTGCCTGGGTTGCAGCGTCTTTGTATTCTCCTTTTTTCGATGCTGTGGAAAAATACCAGTATGCTTTGCCGAGGTCTTTGGGAACGCCTATGCCGTCGCGGTACATAGTGGCAACCCGGTAGGCTGCGTCCTGATTACCCTGCTCCGCGGCACGCCAGAAGTTCTCTGCAGCTATGCGATAGTCCTGCTGTACTCCTTTCCCTTCATAGAAAAGCATTCCTGTGCTGAGCTGTGCCTTGGCGTTGCCGTTGCGTGCCGCTTTACGGAACCAATAGGCTGCCTCAGGGTAATTGACAGTTACGCCATAGCCGTCGCGATATATTACTCCCATCTCATACTGAGCCTCAGTATTCTCGTTTTGGGCGGCTTTCGCTATCCATTCCCTACCTGCTCGGACATCGCGGTCTACGCCGATGCCATACAGATAGCAGATACCTGTCAGTCGCTGCGATTCGGTGTCTCCCTGTTCCGCTTTTGGAAGGATGAAACTGAAATTTCCGTTGCCGAGCAAGGCATCATCCTCTGCAGACACCATCTCGCCACGAGCCTTGGCTGCCTCCTCTTCCGTTACGGGCAACGACTGGAAACGGCTGTAATTCCCCGAGTGGGAATCAGGGTATACGCTTTTCGTGCCTGAGGTATTTCCTGTAGGTCGTGTGGTGCTATGACTTATGGTCGGTTTTGGAACGGTTATGGCCGGTTTCTCCGTTTCTCCCGCACGAGTGGCGGCAGGATATGTAGGCTGGCTGTATTTATTCGCTTTAGGCCTTTTCCGAGAAGGTATAATGTCCCCTTCTTCGGTGTGACGGCCTGGCTGGATGACCTGTTCGCCGGAGGTGAGCGAGCTTTGCGACCATGTGGCAAAGACCGCTGTCAGGCTCAAGATGGTGGTAAGAATCCTTTTCATACTATTGATTAACCTGTTGACCCTTGTTTTATTATGTTTTTTACATTTTCTCGATAAAGGTTTTTATTGAAATCATCAGTATGCGTTCTGGTCTCCCCTTATTCCGTTCAACGCCGTCATGAAAATGATTTTGATGTCGAGAAAAATGTTCCAGTTGGTTATGTACCAGACGTCATACTGTACTCTCTTCTCCATCTGCCAAAGATGTTTTGTGCCGCCACGGTATCCGTTAACCTGCGCCCACCCGGTAATGCCCGGTTTCACCGCATGACGAATCATGTATTTGTCTATGAGCTGCATATATTCCTCGGTGTGGCTGACCATGTGCGGCCTGGGACCTACCACCGACATATTGCCCATAAGTACGTTGAAAAACTGTGGCAGCTCATCCAATGAAGTACGGCGCAGAAAATCGCCTACGGCCGTCTTGCGCGGGTCATGTTCCGTGGCCTGAACCCTGTCGGCATCGGCGTTGACGCGCATGGTTCGGAACTTATAGCATACGAATTCCGAACCGTGAATGCCGGTGCGCTTCTGTTTGAAAAAAATCGGGCCTTTGCTGGAGCATTTCACCGCTATGGCGATAGGGATGAAAATCAAAGGCGATATTACAAGAAATGGAACGGAGATGGCGAGGTCAAGAACCCGTTTGAGGATTTTGTTGGTAGTGCGGGTCAGAGGAGAGAATGTATGGGTCATCGACGGCATGCTCCCAACCTGGCTCGGCGAGAATTGACCTGCCAGCAGCATGTTGAAATGCGGCACATATACAAACTCCACACCTAGTTCTTCGGCAAGAGTCATTACCTTCGACAGTCTGTCGTGGTCTCGGACATCGAGGGTATAATATATGAGGTCGATGTTGTTGCTGCGGACGAAAGGCTCTACATCGGCCAACGGGGCATGGAAGGAGCCGGGCATGTCCGAAAGCTTTTCCGCGTCATCGTCGAAGAAGCCCATGATGCGGAAACCGAGTCCGGTATCATGTTGCAATTCATGGTATAAAGCCCTCGCCCTTTTCCCTGCGCCAACTATTATGACACGCCGGTAATTAAGTCCCATGCGTCGTATCTTTTTCAGCATGAGCTGGCTGAAGACACGCCATAACGACAACAGCCCCAACAGCCAGCAGGCAAGCACAAGTACTTGCCGTAAAGTGACGTCGGATATGTCAATCAGGTACAGCAATGAGGCAAACACAAGCATGGCCAGCACCGTGGTCTTTACTGAATAGATCAGAGTACGGTCTATGTAGGGTATACGGTTGCTGTCCGCTTTCCGGAATACCAGTTCGGATATGGCAAATGCCACATTCAGCACAAGCATGACCCATTTAGGATGTTCCCATCCTGCGGTACATACGGTGAGCTGCGTGAACCAGAAAGACAGGTTTACTGCCACAAAGTCGCCCAGAATGATGAACGGACGTATGTATTTGCCGAATTTGACGTTGCGGGACATGGGCGGTAGATAGGGGATGGCGGCTGATTTGCGTCAGGCCGCCCGTGACTTCTTCGTTAAGTTAAGTAAGTTGCAGAATGAACGCTTACTGTTAAGTAAGTCTTACATAACTGATAACTTACTTAAGGGTGATGGTCTCGGAACCGGATAAACCGTTCGGGAAGGCAGAGAAAGCGCTCTGCCTCCCCGAACGGTTTATCCGGTTACTGAAGCTGCTTGTTCAACGCAGTGATTTTCTGTGCTATCAGCTCCAGATCCTCACGCAGACGTTTGATGCGACGCTCCATGTCGCGCAACATGCTGCTGCCTGCCGA
>CAJMDR010000266.1 GCA_905212215.1 uncultured Porphyromonadaceae bacterium | reverse complement strand
ATGAGGTTCTGTCTCGATGCGCCAGTCTGAAAAATCAAATAATAGAACCTCCCTTTAATTTTAAACACAACATGCAGCTTCCCAAATGCTGCTCTCAATAAGGATCCACATAGAACACACCCAACACCATTTCATGTCAGCTAAATTCTCCTTACTCAGCGCTATACTGATGCTACTGGTCACGACAGCCTGTTCCGACCACGACGATCCGACGCTCGACAAAACGGTGCGACGCACTATCCTTGTATACGCGGCCGCCTACAACTCTCTGTCATCCAGCATCAGCCTTGACATGAAAGAGATGGAAAATGGCTGGATCGACGCCGGCAGAGATGCCGACTCATGCCGTTGGCTTGTGTACAAGACCGATTACAAGTCCACTCAACCTACTCTGTGGGAGCTGAAGAAAAACCACGGCACCACGGAATGGGTGGAACTTAAGACCTACAGCCCCGACACCCTCAGCACTCAGCCGGAAAGGCTTTCGGCTGTCATTGCCGATGCAAGAGCCATCGCTCCCGCAAGAGACTATGGCCTGATACTCTGGAGCCATTCCAGCGGATGGACCCCGGCAAGGAAGACACCCTCGAAATACTGGTTCGGCGACGATGTGTCGCAAGGCAACGATTCGCCGTTCCGAAACATGGACATCCCTGACCTCGCGGCTGCTATTCCGAACGACATGTTCAACTTCATCTGGGCCGACTGTTGCCACATGGGTGGCGTGGAAGTGGCTTTCGAGTTAGGCAACAAATGCAAATTCTTCGTGGCCTACCCCACCGAGGTGTTGGCCGAAGGAATGCCTTACGACATGGTGATACCGCATCTGCTGAAACCGAGAGCGGAGTTAGAGAAAGCTGCAAAAGCATTCTTCGATTACTGGAATGGACAAGCAGGCATATATCGTTCCGCCACGGTAGCTGTGGTGCGTCAGCAAGGTCTGAATGAGCTTGCCGCCGCATGCCGTGAGCTTCTGCGCGGCAAAGAGGCTCCCGACGCATCTCAGATTCAGCGTTTCCACCGCGCCGCTACCGGATTAGGACCTTATTACGACCTTCTTGACCTCTGCCGCGTTTACGTGGGAGGAGACACCAATAACGCCGGATATCGCCGCGTAAAGGATGCTATGGCAAAGACTGTGACCTTTGCCGCTACCACCAATATTTTCCTCGAGATTTCCATCGACCCGAAACGGTATTGCGGTCTGAGCAGCAATATGTATGTTGCCGACGGTTCGGCAGCCAACAACTTCTACACCACCCTGAAATGGTATAACGCCGTCTACAAATGAATCTGAACACCATCATAGCCTTCATAGCATCGGAGCCTGCCACCGAAACGAATCCCGCCACCGACATTCTTCAGAAAGAAGAAGCGTTCCTGAGCGGCTTCAAGGGTTTGAGCCTGGAGGGCACCATCAACCGCCTCGGAAACACCATGGTGGACTTCGCATTCAAGCTTGTGGTGGCGCTTGTGGTGTTCTACATAGGCCGATTCATCATCCGCAAGCTATACCGCTTCACCAAGCGCGTCATGATGGCTCGTGGCACCGACGCCTCACTGAGCACGTTCCTCCTCTCGCTGCTGAAAATCACCCTCTACTTCATACTCATAGTAACGGTGATTGGCATTATCGGCATAGAAACAAGCTCTTTCCTGGCATTGTTCGCCTCGGCGGGAGTGGCAATAGGCATGGCGCTAAGCGGTACGTTGCAGAACTTTGCCGGAGGAGTGCTTATCCTTCTGCTGAAGCCTTACCGCGTTGGTGACTTCATCGAAGCACAAGGATACGCCGGAACGGTAAAGGCCATTCAGATTTTCAACACCGTCATCAATACCCTCGACAACAAAGCGATAGTAATCCCGAACGGAGGCCTCAGCACAGGAAGCATCAACAACTATTCGCTTGAAGACTACCGCCGTGTGGAATGGACAATCTGCCTCAGCTACGACACCGACTATGCCGCCGCCAAGAAGACCATCCTCTCCATGCTCGGCAGCGATGACAGAGTGGTGAAGCAATATATAGAAGATGACCGTATGCTGCGCTTAGAGCAATCGGAAGCCGCGGACCGCAAGGAAAGCGTAGAGGCACAGGCCGAGGTCAGAGAGGCCGAAGCCGCCGAGAAGAAGCTCAACTGGTGGCAACGCCATATTCACCGCCGCAAACGCATTGTGGAACAGGTTCAGACCAAGCTCGCCGCGCCCCCTCAGCAGAAAAAGGATTGCGCTCCTTTTGTGGGTCTGGGCGAGATGGCCGACTCCAGCATAAACATTACCGTGCGTGCATGGACTCCCTCGAAGGAATACTGGAATCTCTTTTACGAGATGAACGAGCGTTTCTTCACCGAGTTGCCACAGCATGGTTTCTCTTTCCCCTTCCCTCAACTCGATGTGCACGTAAATCCTCAGCAAGCATGAACCCCATAAATCTTTTTCTGCTTATTCTCAGCCTTCTGGGTGTCACCCCCACTCTTCAGGCACAGGCCAACAACACCGCGGCAAAAGGCTCGGTGACAGCTTTCATAGGCGACAGCAACACCTGGAACGGCGGCGATGACTGCTCAAAACCGAAGGCATGGAGCTATTTCCTGGTGAAAAATATGTTGCCGAAGCAGGCACGCAGCTTCGCCCGTAGCGGCGCTACGTGGACAAACAACGCCACCACGGCAAACACTACCACACACTACAGCGAAATCCTGCACGACAATAATGTGCTCTACAACCAGGTTACAAGGCTCATACAGGCTGTGGACAGCGGCAATTTCGCCACTCCCGACTATATCTTCATCAGCGCCGGCACAAACGACGCCTGGTTCCGCGCAAAAAGGCCGGGACTATACAGCGAGACGGTGGACGCCGCCTTCGCAAGACCCCTCAACGCCAACACTCAGGCGAAAGATGCTACCTCGCTGGCTGCTTCCGCTCGTCTGGTGCTTCTGCGCCTTAAAGAGCGTTTCCCCAACGCACGGATAGTAGTGGTAGGTCCACCCTACACCACCAAGGCGCCGAAAGCGGAGATTGAAAAGGTGGCGGATACCTTGCAGAAAGTGGCTGAGAAAGCCGGAGTCGGCTGCGTAAGGATTGAACGTACTTGCGGCATCGACCCCGACAAGGAAAAGGTAAAACCCCGCCTGACGGTAGACGGAACCCACACCTCTAAGGACGGTGCTTGGCAGGTCGCAAACTGCGTCTACAACTATCTGGCATTCAACAACTGGCTTAAATAAGTTTTTAAGGCACATAATATCTGATAAGCATAATCTTATTCAAGCTGTAAAGATAAGGAAAGATGGTATTTTCTGATCTCTTTTTCCTGTTTGTGTTCATTCCGGCATTCGCGATATGCTATCTCCTTGCCGGGGTCATAGACAAGAAACTGCTTTTTCGTCGCGACAAGCTATGCTACATAGAAGACAGCGACGACTATGGCGTGGAGGAAACCGAGTCCCCGGGCAACAAGCCGGGATTCGCGGCTCGGAACTTCGCTTTGGTAATTTTCTCGCTGATTTTCTATGCATGGGGAGAACCGATCTACATTCTGCTCATGCTGGTCTGCGTGGTAATAAACTATTTCTCCGGACTCGCCATTGCCCGTTCGGAAAAATACCGCAAGCTGTGGCTCATTGTCGGTCTGATTCTTGACCTCGGACTCCTCGGCACATTCAAGTACCTCGGCTTCTTCGGCGACATACTCAATTCCGTCGGCCTCGACCTTGATGTGCCTAAGCTGGCGTTGCCCATAGGCATCAGTTTCTACATATTCCAGAGCATAAGCTACCTGGTGGATGTCTATCGCCGTGAAAGCCCTGTGCAGAAACGCTTCATGGACCTTCTGCTATATATCGCCATGTTCCCGCAGCTCATAGCCGGACCTATTGTGC
>CAJMDR010000265.1 GCA_905212215.1 uncultured Porphyromonadaceae bacterium | reverse complement strand
CTCGCTGCCGTCACCGGTAACAGAGACTCCTTCAACTCTTTCGTAATTCACAGCCCCTCCACAGGTTTCTACCGCCTCCTGGCCACTGCCGACCTCAACAAGTTCAAGAACCAGAAAGCGATGGACTTAAGGGTGCCGAAGGCCTCCGACTACGCCATGGGATTTGTGTTCTCCTGCAACAAGGCCGAGGCAATGGGAGTGCTGAAAGTGGTAGGTCACGACAACGTGTCGCTGCAGAACGACACTGCCATCACCTTCAGCGGCCTTGACGCCGTGAAGCGCATTGGCTTCACATACATCATGCCCGACGGAACCCCCCTGGCACTGATGTCCAAATCCGGTTCCACGGAAGACTGGTCCGCCGCTAACGCTCATCAGGCTTATTTCCAGCGCATAGTGAAGCTGGAGGGATGCCCACAGTTTACTTTCTCCGTCTATACTCCCGTTACAAACAACTCCTCATCCACGGGTACCGACAGAAGCCGTACGGCCGACATGTACGTAAACCCCGGGCTGCCCGCACGTTTCGTGTTCCTTAACTCGGTGATGATAAACCCCGTTTCCAAGACCGACCACCAGCCTGCCACCGACGCCCCCGCCGTGTTCATCCTGCTGAAAGGAAACGGTGCCATGGGTGCCGACACGGTAATCTCCAACGACCCGAATAAGTTCATAACCATAACGCCTCCCGTGCCCAAGCCCTCGCTCTACACAACCCTCGACGCCGCGACGCAATGGGGCAGAAAGCTCTCTTTCATCGACACCTACTCCGGTACATGGGCCGGCTTCCAGAGCGTGGGAGCCATACACGACAAACAGGGAAGACTCGCCTACTACCTTGCCGACAATTCTCTGCCCACTCTCTTCGCTTTCCAGAAACTCGAGACTAAGCAGAAACGAGCCGGAAGCACCGATGCCGGAAGCGGCATATCTCTCCCTCCCTATCTCATCACACAAAACGGACCGGAGAGATTCTACATGGCAGAGAACATTTCGCAAGGTTTCCCGACGTATAGCGGCGACTCCATCGGCGTAATGCGCATATATCCCGCAAACAGCTTCTATTCCTTCACCCCGCAGGAACAGAAACCGGACTTCGGTAACTCGGCGCCAATGCTCACTTTCAGCATGAGCTGGCGACCCGCTGCCGGTAACTACAAGCGCCCGTATCCCACCAACTACACTAACGCAGAATGGATGGGCAACTGGGGCGAACGCCGTTGCGTGGACCTCTTCGCAAACAAGATTGCAGTCACCGCCGGAACAGATACCCTCGCTACGGAATGGGCCAAACTCTACTCCTCCATCTCGACATTCGAGCGTACCGAACATCAGCCCGTGGATATCCGCATGGAGTTCGACAACACCAACTTTACCGTAGACTCCCTGCCGGGACGCTCTTTAGCCATCTTCCAGTATAACGACGGTAACACGGACATCAACGCGCCGTCGCTGCAGATGCTCCAGTATCGCCGAAAGGACGGAACCATAACAAACAAGTTCAAGTCCTTCGATGAAGCCGAGCTCTTCTTCCATGCCGGTGACCTGAATTATACCTCCAATGCCCTTTGCTATTTCTTCCGCTACGCTCCCGCCGTGGTGAAGGTGGAGACAAGCATCCATGGCCGCGACCAGTGGACTGAGCTGCAGGCTCAGCAACAGCCCGATATGTTCATGATGCCGATATGGGGCATGGGATATAAGGTGACGCTCAGCCAGTACCCCAAGCAGAAGCATGACCATTACTACGACCTCCGCATCACCCTCACCGATGCCGCCGGGAACTTCTCGCAACAGACTCTCACCCCCTCATTCTTTGTCGCAGGCGATGAGATGGGTGTGGAAAGCACTTCTTTCAACGATAACGCCATTGCTTTCAACTACAGCAACTCCTCTCTGGAGATTTCCGGTGCCGAGAACCCAATGGTTCAAGTCTTTGACACCGCAGGACGGCTCATCCTCACCACCCGTGGCAACAGCGTAGACCTCTCCGCCCTCACCGCCGGCATCTACCTTGTCCGTGCCACCGACCACACCCGCACAGCAGTAACCCGAATACTCCGCTGACCATGCCGTTGGGAGCACTGGGAGCCTTGGGAGTCCTGTGAGCACTCTGAGTCTTCTGAGTCCTGGGTTGCCGGCTTCCCCTCAGCGGAAGCTACGGTCCGCACTACGGTCCGCAAAAGCCCATTCGTGGCTTCCCCTTAAACTCCTCAATCACCTTAAATTCCTTAATCTCCTTAGTTGCCCCAACTACCTAATCTCCCTCTAAAAGAAAGGGCCGCGATTTTCTCGCAGCCCTTTCTTTATTTCAAAGCTAATTCTTAGTAAACTACCTTGTCTACCTTGGCGGTACCGTCGGCAAACACCGTGCGGCGTACTACCATCATTCCCTTGGCGGGATTCAGTACGCGCAGGCCGTCAACGCCGTAATATTCCACGGAAATCACTTCCGCCGCGCCGTCGATGCTGCCTACGCCCATCGTCTCCTGGGTGTTCAGATGCAGCGCTATGGAACGCTTCAGGCTGCCTAAGGTTGTGGCGAGTGCATAGTCGCCCGTAACGAACGACTTCAGGTTCACACGGTTGTCGGGCTTAACCAGGAACACATCGGTGGCGGTCATGGCCAGTTCCGGATCACATTTCACGCGGAAATAGTCGGTGACATTGCCGTAATGGTCGGCGGCCACATGGAACAGCAGCGCGGTGCGGTAGAGGCGCGATACCTCATAGCCTGCAATGCCCACCGGCATCGGGTAGCCGTTCTCCGAGTCAGTGAATCCGGTGCCGAACGCTTTCGCCAGCAGCTCGCGGGTGGTGGCGCCGTTGTCGGTGGTGAAGTCATGCACTGCCTGGCTGTCGTACCAGCAGTTCACATAACTCGGTTTTCCGGCTTTACCGATAAACACATTCAGACCCTTCGGCTCGGTGCCGGTAGCCTTCACTGCTCCTACGTTGTAGAAGTTGGTGATGGTGAAAGTGCGGTAGGAAGAGCCGTACATGCCGGCTATCGAGCCTACGTTGTCCTTGGCGGTGATGGTGCCGAAGTTGCAGCAGTCCTTGAGCTTCGGGTCACCTTTGCCGGTGATGCCGCCTGCTCCCGCGTAAGAAGTGCCGAGGCTGGCGTTGCTGTTGGTGACGTCGCCGAAGTTTGCGCAACCGGCAACCTCAGGCTGGTCGCCCGAACCTATCAGGCCGCCTGCCGTCTGGTAGGTGGCGGAGATGTTTCCTGCGTTCAGCGAGGAAGTGATGGTGAGGCCCTTGGAGTAGCCTATCAGACCTGCCACTTCCGTTTTGCCGCTGATGTCGCCGTAGTTGAGACAAGAGTCAAGCACGGTGGCGTCGCTGGCATAACCCACTATGCCTGCCACATCGCTGGCGATGCCGCTTATCTTGCCGTAGTTGACGGCCACGTTCACCGTTACTCCGGTGGCTCTGCCCACTATGCCTGCCACATAGCTTCCCTTGGTGTTGTTTAT
This sequence comes from uncultured Porphyromonadaceae bacterium, assembly GCA_905212215.1. Taxonomy (GTDB): domain Bacteria; phylum Bacteroidota; class Bacteroidia; order Bacteroidales; family Muribaculaceae; genus Lepagella. Next base: position 412 of record CAJMDR010000265.1, on the reverse strand, counting down.
GGCACCGCGGTTAACCAGGTTGCGTGCGGTGACACTCTTGGTAGCTACGGAGCCCACTATGCCGGCGCTCTGTGCCTGATCGGTGGTGATGTCGGCCTCGTTGGTGAGGTTCTCGAGGTGTGCGTTACCCTTCGCGGTGCCTACCAGACCGCCAATGATGGCAGCGGTGGACTTTACCGTGGCGCGGTTCACGCAGTTCATAAGTGTTCCTTCCAGAGTGGAGATGAAAGCACCTACGGAGCCTTTCCCGCTGATGGAAGAGGCGGCGCCGAGGGTCAGGTTGCTCACTGCTCCGCTTTCGCCTACCGTGCCGAACAAGGCTGCCGGAGCAGTGGTGGAGGCGATGGTGAGATGGTCTATGACATGGTTACGGCCGTCGAATTTGCCATTGAACTTGCCGGTAGCGGCAATA
>CAJMDR010000264.1 GCA_905212215.1 uncultured Porphyromonadaceae bacterium | reverse complement strand
GATTACAGTAACCATCATATCGTTTTTTTCTTACATACAGTCTTCCGCACGCACGAGAGTCTCAGAAGAACGCCATTTGTTTGTTACGGTCCGCAACATATTTACCGGCGGATATATAACCGACACCCTGCATCTTGACCTTCTCTTACCTGACTCTTCGCTGGTAACAAGTCGCGATCTGAAAATAAAGCATGACAGTTGGCGTGGTGACAACAATATGGCAAGTTTTGTATTTAAAAAACCTTCCACCAAATTCCTGCTGCGAATTTCGCATCCCGATTATGAAACCACTTACTATCCTGTTGACTTCGATAAATTGAAAAACGACCGCTATCTGAACGTCAGCATCCGTAAACTCACCAAACGGGAAAAGGAAGGTATAATGCTCGATGAAGTCACCGTAAACGGCACTGTGCTGGAATTCATCAATAAGGGAGACACAATCCAGTTCAACGCCACGGCCTTCGAACTGGCGGAAGGCTCCATGCTCAGTGCGCTCATACAGAAGTTACCGGGGGCAGAACTGAAAGAGAACGGTCAGATTTATATTAACGGACGTTTCATTGACAAGCTTCTGCTCGACGGAAAGGATTTTTTCAAAGGTAACAATCTGGTGCTCTTGCAGAATCTACCGGCATATACTGTAAAAAACATTCAGGTTTACGAAGAGAAAACCCGCGAACAGCTTGCCCAGAAAGGTTCCAAAGTGCCGGATCTTGTAATGGATGTACGGCTTAAGAAGGAATTCAACGCCGGATGGCTCGCAAATGTCGAGGCCTCAGGAGGCACACACGACCGCTATCGTCTGCGCGGCTTCCTGCTCGGATACAAGCCTAAAGGCAGAGTATCGGCATATGCTTACATGAATAACCTCAACGAGATCAGCGGAGCAAGAATGAGCGGCGACTGGTACAACCCTCAGAGTAAGACCAACCTCTCTGTGGTGAAAGGAGGCGGCATTGAGTATTTCCTCCAGCCTAATGCCAATATCCAGCTGAACGGCAATGCTACCGTACGTTATACCACAACGTTCGGCAACACCCTTACCAACCGACAGAACTACCTGCCAGGAGGCGACACTTACCAGCGACGGTGGAACGACAGTCACGTCGGTTCCCTGAATATTTTCTCCTACCATGACTGGCAGTTCAAACGCGTTAAGCTTTTCAACGACCTCACTTTCCACGAAATCTGGAGCCAGTTTTTATATGGTTCCGACCATAGACGCAACTCCACGGTGGAAGGCACCTTCGACCACGAACCAGGATCTTATCCTTCAATGCGCGATGAACTGAAAATCTTCATGCCCGACACCTTGGGAATAATGAACAGGTATCTGAATCTTCAGAACTTCTCCAATAAATCCGCTTCCGGAGAACTCAGCTACAAGATTCAGAACTGGTATAACCATGCCTCCAGCTTCACTCTCAGAATCTTCGGAAAGCTGGAACACCAATGGAACGATATGAATCAACAATACCTTCTCCAGTATGCCGGAAGAGATCCAAACATTACCGACCGCACCAATCCACGCAACGCACATTCAAGCGAGTATGGCTTGCATTTCCGCTATGACATAGCTCTTGGTCACGGTTTCGATTTGCGGCCCAGCTACGATGTTTCAAACAAATACAATTATTCCTCCACCCGCTGGTATGATCTGGCACAAGACATTGCCGGGACATGGGGCGATATTGCCGCAATGCCTCTTTTCTCACGGCTCGAGAACATGGAGAGGGAACTGGACGAACGGAACAGCTATTCTTACGGTCTGCACAACCTGGAGCAAAATCCAGCCATTTCGTTGTCATACTACACTTCTACTGTTGATGAAGAGGGAAACAACAATGATGAATTTCAGTTCTCCATAGATCCCGGTTTAAAATATTTGAGGCGCAAGATGATATTCGACGGCATGACACATCAGATTATCAGCAAGAACACAGTCATGCCGGAAGTCAATTTCTACCTGAGATGGCTACAACCCAAAATGCGTCATAGAATAGTGATTACCTACCGACTCTCCGGCAACGAACCACGCATGACGGACTACATTGACATGCACTTCAATTCCGACCCTCTTAATCCCACCTTCGGCAATCCTAATCTGAAATACAGTTTCATGCACGACCTAAGTGTGAAATATAGTACTAATTACAAGATATGGAGTATATTTGACGTGTCGGCTTCGTTGCGCTACAACGTCACACAACGCGACATTGCCATGAGTTCGGAATATGACCGCGCCACCGGAGTACGTACAACAAAACCGGTGAACATCAACGGCAACCGATTCGGAAGTTTTATGCTCCATCTTACTGCCACTCCTGAAAGGAGCCGCAAGTTGTCAATCTACAACTCTCTGCAGCTGACTCCGCGCAGGTATGTGGACATGATCAGCACAGACCCCCAACTCGATGCTCAGAAATGCATTTCACATTCATTCGCTGTAGAGGATCGACTCAGTATCTCATACAAACTCCCGTGCGGTTCAGTAGGTTTAGAAGGCGATGTTCGCTCGAACCACGTAAATTCACGCTCAGGCGATTTCAACACATATACCCTTACCAACTTCAGCTATGGTGCAACAACCCTGATAAGGCTTCCGCTGAATTTTGAGATAAGCACAAACCTGCGCATGTATTCAACCAGAGGATACACCGAAAGTTCCATGAATACCAACCGACTGATATGGAACGGCAAAGTCTCAAAATCCTTGATTGGCGGTAGCTTACAGCTTGCCGTGGAAGCATACGACATACTGCAGCGCTACAAGAACATCAACTACAGCATCACCTCGCAGTACCGACAGGAAACCTACACCAACTTCGTTCCCAGCTACGTGCTCTTCTGCGTCCGTTGGTTCTTCGCAAAGAAACCCCGCCAATAATCACATCTGATTTTAACAATTCAAAAAATATCATTAATTTTGCAGCGAGGCGACAACCCTCAGGGTTCGCTTCTTGTTTTACAGGTAACCAAAGGTATGTGCTTTAAGGATTTGAGGCAGGCTCTTGAGTCCTTTAAGGCTATGAAGAAAAAATTAAACCAATCAATAGATTACTATGGCACACATAGATCTTGCCCAATACGGCATCAAAGACGTCAAGGAAGTCATCTACAACCCCAGCTACGAGGATCTCTACAAAGATGAGATGAACCCGGAGCTCAAAGGCTATGAGCGCGGCATTCTCACTGACCTCGGAGCCGTTGACGTTTTCACAGGCGTCTACACAGGCCGTTCGCCCAAAGACAAATATCTCGTAAAAGACGACGAGACTGAAAACACCGTTTGGTGGACAACCGAAGAATACAAGAACGACAACAAGCCCATCACTACCGAAGTATGGGACAAACTGAAAGAAAAAGCTGTTGACGAACTGAGCGACAAAAAGCTCTATGTTGTTGACTGCTTCTGCGGCGCAAACCCCAACACACGTCTCAGCGTGCGCTTCATCATGGAAGTGGCATGGCAGGCTCACTTCGTGACCAACATGTTCATCCGCCCTACAAAAGAAGAACTCAAGGACTTTAAGCCCGGTTTCGTGGTATTCAACGCTTCAAAGGCTAAATGCGAGAACTACAAGGAACTCGGTCTCCATTCCGAAACTGTGGTTGCCTTCAACATCAAGCAGCGCGAACAGGTGATCATCAACACCTGGTATGGCGGCGAAATGAAGAAAGGCATGTTCTCAATGATGAACTACTTCAACCCTCTCCGTGGTATCGCTTCCATGCACTGCTCCGCAAACACTAACATGGAAGAGACCTCAACGGCCATCTTCTTCGGACTCAGCGGTACAGGCAAGACTACCCTCAGCACTGACCCGAAGCGTAAGCTCATCGGCGATGACGAACACGGATGGGACGACGACGGGGGATTCAACTATGAAGGCGG
>CAJMDR010000263.1 GCA_905212215.1 uncultured Porphyromonadaceae bacterium | reverse complement strand
TACGAACAAGCTTGGTCATAGCTGAAATTCTTGTACAAGGCAGAAGGTACAACGTCCGTCATGGCGCCGGAACCGGATGTGCTGTAATCCATGTCTACGCTCTTGCCGGCGTCTACCATCAGTTCTGCAACGGCGGAACCCTGTGCCGTGGTATAGCTGCCGCTATAGCTGAGCAACATATTTTCCCAGGCATAGGTGCGGTTGAAGGAAACGGTGGTGTTGTTCCACACTGCTGTTCCCTTGGACTGTTCCGGATATTTGTAAACATACATTGCCTGAGCCATGGCCGTGGCAACACAGCCGGTATAGCAACGTCTGCCGTAGGAAGTGGGGCAGAGGTTCCAGTAGGGAGCATCCTGGTCCCAACGGGTCTGGCAAAGCGGTTCTATATTGTGTTTGGGGGTGGTGGCGTAGCGTTCTCCTGTTGTGGCCTCGCTGTAAGGGGCCAGGCCTGCCAGTTCTCCTTTCTCTATCTGCTCGGTGTAGTAGTTGAGCATGTGCTGAAGGCCCGGAGGAATATTGTTGGGGTCGAAGGAGCCGTTTTCGGAATAGCCTAAAACGGGAGCGGCGATGTCATTGCCGCTGACAAGGGTGAAGCCTTTGCCGTTGGCGGTGTTGAACACATAGACGGCTACACCTTGTGTGGGTGTGTTTACTTGGTAGGCGAGTTGCATGTTCGGCGACATACGCATGCCGCTTTGTGTCGAGAATGAGCGAGCGTTTTGCAATGCCTCATCAACACTTAATTGGCGTGCCATGCCGCAGGGCGCTGTCAGCAGAGCCGCGGCAAGCATTGCCGTTAAGGTTAGTCTTTTCATATACCTGGTGGTTGGTTTGTGTCTTACTGTTGCAAAGTTACGAAAATTTATTTGATTTGTGCAAAATTTAAGAAGATAATTTTGCATTTGGTGTCGCATTCCATGGTCGCTGTTTGGATGACCGGTTAATCTTCAAGGAACCGTCTTATTGCATTGGCAAGATATCGCTGCAGCTCATAGTCCTGCGTGGCAAAATATTCTGCTAATTGCCTTGCGCATGGATGCTTCCGTAGCCAGCGGAATGCCAACAGGTCGGCTTCTTCGCGTGTCCGTACATCGGCACATACCTTTTTTACTTCATCTTCCGCCATCTGAGGATCGAAAAGAAATGAAGCTAAGAGGCGGCTTTCACGCACCTCACGGTCTGCCCACAATGACTGTGCAAGTTCTGGATCAGGTACCAACAATGAACGGGCTATCTCTGTGAGTTGTGGCAGATTCAGGCCAAAGATGATTTTATGAGGCCATCCTGCCTGACGAAGGGTATCGGCTATGACCCCGTTACGGTACGTCATGAACTCCTTCTTTATATCGCGTATATCCATGGTATCTGTTGATTTTTCTGATTCTCATTTCAAAGAACATGCAAAAGTAATCAATTATTCAGAGGATTTATAGGCAACGCAAGATGTATCTGAGTGTTTTCAAGTGCAGGGATGCTGTGTCAAAATTACCGGAATGTAGGGATGTACGACCTATGCGCCCGCGTAATTCACTGAGAATCAGGCGAATATCTGCGGATGCCACGGACAGTGTGTCCCTGTGGCCGACCGAGGGAAATGCACAGATACTTGATGTGCGTACTATGATCCGTGAGTTTTATTAGCCAGCGGTCCTCAAAAATGGTTCATCAGTCCGCTATATATGTTTCAACGTGGCTTTGTTTTTCCGGTTATCATAAGCTCCATTCCCTCAGTCAGGAATATGGCGAACTCCATGCCGCAGGCAACATCTTTTACTGCATCGGCTATCTTTATCGGTCGTGTGCGGATTGAGGTCGTTCCGTCGCCAAGATAACCATTTTTATTCCATCCCCATCCCCATAGTGAGTTATCCGAGAGTATGACCATTGTATTGTAGCCGGATGTTGACACCTTTTTCACCCTTTCCATGATCTTTACTGGTCTTCCGCGGTATAGCTGGGTCCCGTCGCCAAGCTGTCCCTGGCTATTGTCTCCCCACCCCCACAGACTGCCGTCATTAAGAATCACGAATTTGACGTGGCAGCTAGCGGCGACTTGACGTGCGCCCCTGAGTTCGGGTACTTCATGCGGTATGCTGGTTTTGTCATTTTCCAGTCCGGATTTGCCCCACACCCATAAGGAATTGTCACTACGGATTGCAAGGCTGCACCTATAACCGGAGGCAGCTTGTCTCACACCATCCATGATTTTTACTGGTGAAAGGATATTTAATTCTTTTCCGGCCAGTTCCCCGTCACTGTTGCTACCCCATCCCCAGAGTGTGCCGTCTTTTAAAATGGCGAGGGTCTGGTAAGCCCCGGCGCTCACGTCATAGACATTGTCCATCACCTTTACAGGCTTAGATTTATTATCGGTGGTCCCGTCACCTAACATGCCTGATGTGTTGCTGCCCCAGCCCCAGAGGGTGCCGTCTCTAAGGATTGCCATTGTATGACAATGGCCTGCTGATACTTTCACAACATTGTCAAGCACCTTGGTCGGAGTGAATTTGTAATTAGATGAGGTGCCGTCTCCCAGCTGACCTGAAAAATTCCCACCTATTCCCCATAGTGATCCGTCCTCTTTGATTATCATTCTATGGTACCATCCTGCCGACACCGCCTGGTAATTACCCTGTGACCAGATATCCGGCGCAAGTGATAGCAGTATAATTACTATTATGAGAATCCTGGCAATTCGTTTCATTCCTACGTTAATGCAACTGGTAAAAAAATAAAAGGCGAAGGCCATATAGTCTCCGCCTTTTGCTTGTCGGGGTGAGAAGACTCGAACTTCCGACCTCTACGTCCCGAACGTAGCGCGCTAACCAACTGTGCTACACCCCGAAAGCGTTTTTGCGCTGCAAAGGTAATACTTTTTCACGGACCCCGCAATAGTTTTGTCCTATTTTGTGCAAATTTTTATTGAAAAACAGTGTAGGCACCCGGATATGGGTGCCTACAGCAGGTGATTTCCCCAGGTAATGGGATTTATTTCAGTGTTGAGTAGTCGCGACTCAGACGGAGCATCTGATCTACATAACCCTCGTTATAGTCGATGGTGACATCGGTAACATTTCCTTTGTCGTCATAGACAAGCTTGTAAACCGGATTTACGAATCCACGGTACGGAGGTATGTTGAGCTTGGAGAAGCGTTCAAGAACCTCTTTGTGCAGTTTCGGGTCTACCTTCACGGCATATTTCTGGATGAGCGCGTTGCCGGCGGCATAGTCACCGGTGGATTTGATGCGCTGTATCTCGGCAAGAAGGTCGCTGATAAGTTTGCGCATCTTCTTGTAGTCGTTGATCTTGACGTAGGTCTTACCGTTCTTCTTAACCAGTTCGACAACTTTGTCCTTAGCCCCGTTCTCAAGAATGTAGCGTGCAATGAGCTGACGGTTGCGCATGTGGGCTTCCTCTATGTCTTTGCCAGGCTCTATGCGGTTGAGCTGAGTCATGAGGCCGTTGAGCATATATTTGTAATATTCTGCCTTGTAAGCTTCGGGATTGTCGATGACGCCCAGTTCTACCATCTTCGGGTCTGCGAGATAGTAGAGAGCGAATAGGTCGGCTCTTGCTTCCTCCAATGCGGAACCGTTCTCCTTGAGTGCATCCTGGTCTACACCCGGAAGGAGCTGGCCGGAGGCATGACCCAGACATTCGTGCAGGTCGGTGTGGAGATCGTCGCCGATCTTGCCGTATTTGTCGATGCGCTCGCGGTCTTCGGGGCGCAGCATGAACTCCTCCTCGAAGCCGTTGCCGTGCGCCGCGCGGTCGTAGGCGTAGGTGATGTTGTCGATCGTCACCGATTTCGAGCCGTGCTCCTTGCGGATCCAGTCGGCGTTCGGAAGGTTGATTCCGATCGGCGTGGCGGGGTAGCAGTCGCCGCCGAGCATCGCCAC
>CAJMDR010000262.1 GCA_905212215.1 uncultured Porphyromonadaceae bacterium | reverse complement strand
TTCCTTCCCGTTTAGCCGGGGGTTGAACGAGCGTAGCGAGTGAAACCTCCGGTAAAGACGCCCACTCCACAACCCCCGGCGAACCCCTTGCGGGTTCCTTTAAACGGTCAATGGCTATCGGGATTTGGCATTGTCCAGCTCCTCGGCACTTATGCCGAATATGCGCATTATCTCATCTTCATATTTCTCCAGGTCATGATGCTCTTTCTGGTTGCGGATGTAATTCTTCACCGTAGGGACATGATGAAATGAAACGGTATCGGCTGCGTAGGTCTCATTCCAGCCATTGAATTTCTCAAATCCCGGAGTTCGTTTCATCATCCGGCTTGAACTTCGCTTTATGTCCCGCACATAATCCCGGAGAATAAAATCTGTGTCTGTCTGCACAAGGATGTGAATGTGTCCGGGCATGCTGTTGATTCTTATCACTTTTACACCCATTGACTCGCTTACCTTTACAATATATGCATACAATTGACGCTCATGCGCCGGGTTTATTGTCGGTTGACGCATGTGGGTGGAGAAAACGATATGATAGAAAAGTCTGGAGAATGCCATGTACCGCAAAATTAACGAAATTTCCGGGAATTCAAAAATGGCTCTTATGCACCCATAATGGTCATCCATAAAGGAACCCACAAGGGGTTCGTCATGTATTGTGTGATTGCCGCCTTTACCGGAGGTTTCACTCGCTACGCTCGTTCAACCCCCGGCTAAACATAAAGCAACCCTAAAGGGTTGTGAAGCTTCCCTTTCCGTTTAGGCAATCCCCGTTGTGTTGCCAGAGAAACTATACCGCCAAACCCTCACCCAAAAACCAAAAAAAGGCCGCGGAAAGCGGCCTTTCTCATGAAACAGTAATGTGGTTGTTATTCGAGCTGGTACTCTTTCTTCATTTTCTTCTCTTCTTCTTTCTTGTGCTCTTCCTCGTCGATGGTGAGCTGGTAGTTGTTGATCACAGCTCCCGTCAGCAAGTTGAGCAGCAGGAACGCGGCAATGCAGAACCATGACACATGGAATATGGTCACCACTGTGGGACTGACGCTTATCACACCACATTCCGAGGCGGTGATGAGGTTATAGCGCAGGTCTGTCCAGTCCTCGCCTGTCAGGGCGCGGAAGAGGGTGAAGAAGGCCTCACTGACGGAACCATAGGGGTCCGGAGAGTTGTTGGGTGAGTGGGGCGCCTTCTCCATGAGCTGTTCGTAGCGCTGAAGATCCTCGCCGCTGATGGTGGCGGGGTCCGGGAGCTTGAACATGGATACTCCCGCAACGGCATACAGATACACGAATATCATGAACAGGATGCCGTTGTAGAAGATGGACTTCATGGAACGCAGAAGAACCGCTATGATGAGCTTGATTTCCTTTGCGGTTCGCAGCAGACGTAGCACTCGGAACACACGAAGCACCCTCAGTGCCATCATGGTGTGCGCGTTGGAAGATATCGACGGCGGTATCCAACCTATTATTACGAGGATAAGGTCGAAGTCGTTCCAGCCGCCGCAGAAGAATTCCTTGATGTTCTTGGCCGCTATGAAGCGCAGTATGATCTCTATGGTAAAAATATAGAGAATTACTGTCTGTATGGCCTCTATCTCAGGGTTGTTGTTGTTTACCTGGACTCCTATCAGGAAGGAGTTGATGAGAATCACTATGGTGATGAACACATCGAACGCCTTGCTGTAGACGATATGTCCGGCAAGTACCTTGATGGGATGTGGTTTCTCGTTATCCATGTATTAGCGTTTTCTTTTCTTTATACCTCCCAGGAGGCCGCCGGATTTCTTTTTCTTTCCTCCGCTCAGGAGGCCGCCGGATTTCTTGGGTCTGGAAACCGGTTTGGAGCTGCTGGCGAAGATGGACTCTTTCTTTACGGACGTTTTCTTCTCGTCGGAGCGTGCCCTGAGGCGCTGGGCGGAAGAAGGCCTTGAGGAGAGCGGACGCTTCTCGTCGGAACGTGCGGTGATTCTTCTCTTGCGGGCCTCCGGTTTCTGCCCGGGGCTTGCAGAACGGTGTACGGGGCGTTTTGCCGTGGCTTTCTTCGCTGTTCCTTTGCGGCGGGGTTTCTTGCCCACGGGTCTTCCGCGATGTCCTTTTTCCGACAACACTGCGCCGGCATACAGCAGTCCGCCCATAATCATGGTGGCGGCGCGGTGACGCAGCTGATAGCCGCACCATGGGCAGTACATCTCTTTGGCGGAGACAAGGTGCCCGCAGTTGGGGCAACGGCGCCATACCGAACGGGTGCGGTAGACTTCATCACGGTCATAACCGGCGTCTATGGCGGCCTGGAGCTGCTTCATTCGTTCACGCAACAGCTGCTCGAACTCGTCTATTTCTATGCCGAGGGCGGCGGCACGCATCTGCAGGCCATCTATCTGAGCCTGTGAAGGATTGCCGGTGGCAAGTACTTCGTCTACGCTCTCCCCGAATTCATAGAGGTCTTCGTCGCTGACGTCGTCGTAATCATCATCGTCTTCGTCTTCGTCATAATCATCCTCGTCTTCGTCGTAGTTCTCGTCGTCGTAGTCCTCGTCGTCGTCGTAATCTTCGTCGTCGTAGTCCTCGTCATCGTAGTCCTCATCGTCATAGGCTTCAGCCTTCATGGCGGGAGGGGTTGGCGGCGGTGTCTGCACAGCAGATTTTTCCTTGGTGATGTTGTCGGCGATTTTATCGAGAATGCCGGAGCCTGCCACCGGAGCCATGCCTCCGGCTTTATCTTTCAGGGCATCCATGGCATTGTCGACAGCCATTTTCTTGAGCTTTGAAAAAAGTCCCATTTTATTGTTTCAGATTCTTGTTTAGATGTTTTTCAGAAAAAGAATGTTACATGTCGGTTCCTTCAGCCCACATCCTTTGAGGCGCGACTCAGTGAACTCCATAACAGCAGGAACAGCAGCAGAGGCACACCATTCACTATCACATAGAGCGGTAGCGAAAAATCGAAGAAAGCGAACACCAGATTGCAGGCGAATGCAAAGATGACATATAATGTTCCGGCCACGCGGGCCGACACCATGGTGCGTGTGGTGGTGCGGAAACCAATCAGAAGCACCATGCCGAGGCCGAAAGTGAGTCCGGAGCCTATGCCAAGCGGCAACCGGGTTTGCCCGTAAGGCGAGAAGGCTACTATGGCCCATACCGCCAGAGCGGTCAGACCCAGAGCTATCAGAATACGGATAAAGTCTGGTTTCATGAGTTCAGCAATAAGAGTTTATATGCCTCGGGCACATTCTCCAGAGGGAGCCAGTCGGTATCGCCGGGGCGCCATACCAGAGTGGCACGGTCAATGTCGCCACGCTTTATCAGGGTAATGAATTCTGCCTCGGCGAGTGGCCCCGCCACCCGGTCGCCGACCACTGCGTAAAACGTGGCGGCGTTGAGGCTGAGGGGCTGTTGCGGCATAGGTCCCGCACCGGGTACCTGCATGCTGTTCAGGGCATGGTTCATGGCGTCCGACATCTGTCGTGCCACGCCCAGTCCCAGCCCGAACTCCATCATGCGGTCTATTGAAGAGAAATCGGTCATAATGCTTGGGTATTATATGGTTGGGGGCATTGGCGGAGCAGGAGGCATTGGCGGAGCGGCGGGAGCGAAGAACCCTTGCAGTTCCGCCACACTTCCGGCCTCGGCCCATTGGGGCATACCGGCCTTCCAGACATAGCTCTGCGGGGTGAGGTGACCCGATGACACGAGCTGTGCGAGCTGTTGCATGTCGTAGGGACCCGATTGCTGGCCGCCCACTATAACCATACAAGCCACCTGTTGCGGCATGGGTGGCGGAGGGGTCTGCATCTGCCGGCTCTGCTGTGCGAACTGGTTGTTGGCCATGTTTCCCATCTGGTTCACCATACCGGCCATCTGGCTTCCCATGGCGCCTCCAACGGCCATTCCCGTCATCATGGCGGCA
>CAJMDR010000261.1 GCA_905212215.1 uncultured Porphyromonadaceae bacterium | reverse complement strand
ACCCCTGGCAAGACAGTTGAATTTCACTCCGAGTTTCTTCTCCTTCAACACAGAGGGAGGCCGTTGCGAGGAATGCAAGGGAGAAGGAGTGCTTACCATTCCCATGCAGTTCATGGCCGACATCCAGGTACCATGTCCGGAATGCGGCGGTAAACGTTTTGGCCGCGATGTTCTGGAAGTACAGTACCGAGGCAAGACCATCAGCGACATATTGGGAATGACCGTCTCCGATGCCTTCGTTTTTTTCAACGAAGCAGAGGCAGAGGACAAGCTCTCCCACCGCATAGCCCGTTCCTTGCAGCCTTTATTAGATGTAGGCCTTGGATATCTGCCTTTGGGACAGCCATCATCTACCCTATCTGGAGGCGAGAACCAACGCCTGAAGTTAGCATACTTCCTCAGCAATGTAGCAGACCTGGGACACACAATGTTTATCCTTGACGAGCCTACTACAGGTCTCCATACTACCGACATAGCGACCTTGCTGGCATCGTTGCGGCAACTAATCGAGCGCGGCAACACAGTTGTGATAATCGAGCACAACATGCATGTAGCCAAGAGCGCCGACTATATCATAGACCTTGGTCCGGAAGGAGGCGAAGGAGGAGGTTGCATAGTTGCCGCCGGCACACCGGAAGAGATAGCGGCATGTCCTGATTCCCTGACCGGAAAGGCATTACGCGACGCAGGAGTAAAATGAAGCAGTCCCGATATTTGGATACTGTGCTTCGTTTAGTATTGAAGCACAAGTATTTCTTCATCATAGTTGTAGCTCTCATACTCGTAAAAGTGATATGGGTTTCGTGGTCATGCCATGGAACCGGCACTTTTGAGAGCGAGAAGACAGAGCTTTTGCAGAGAAGAAACCATCTTGTCGGGAAAATCATGACACAGCCTCTAAAGCTTATCGAATCGTAAAATGGGGAGACAAGCGTCATTATCTTCTTGCCGACATGGCATTAGTAGGAGAAGCCATCACCCTCGCCATGCGCACCAGCAAAGCGCCTAACCCAACACATTCAAAAAATACTTAAAACAAGGTAATAAAATGCCTTAAATGTAGGTATAAAAGTTGAATGTTTCCGGCTGTAATTTTGCAACCGGAAATGAAACGTTTATATGTTCAACTCACCTACATCATCTTTCTGTTGCTCCCACTTAAGGGAACAACAGCATCTATTGCATATAATCCTTCGGGTAACGTTTCTTCCCCATCCACGCATATAGCAGATTCAACTTATAAGAACGCAGAAAACGGAGATAGCGTCAAAAGTCAGAATGTTCCGTTCCTGAAGACAGATACACTGAGTGAAGTCATAGTAACGGCGAAAGAACAGGTAACACCTTCTACCACAAGCCGCATCGACCGCAACGCAATGTTGCATCTGCAACCCACATCATTCACTGACTTGCTGGAACTTCTTCCGGGAAACATAAGCCGTAATCCCGACATGAGTTCTGTCAATTCGATCGCCCTGCGCGAAACCGGTACTCTTGACGCCCAAGGCAACCGCTATATAAGCTCTGATTACGCCATTTCTTCATTGGGCACCTTGTTCCTTGTGGATGGCGCCCCCATCAACACCGATGCCGGATTACAAAGCGAAGGGCTGACGGTGAGCGACGCCACTTCTCCGGCGGCAAACACCATCTCCACAAACCGAGGTGTAGACATGCGCACCATCTCCACCGACAATATAGAAAGTGTGGAGATAGTACGGGGCATACCCTCGGCAGAGTATGGCAATCTTTCCTCCGGATTAGTAAACATAAAGCGTATTCGCCGAAAGGCTCCTTTCTCATTCCGCTTCAAAGCAGACGAACACAGCAAACTCTTCTCTGCAGCGAAAGGAATCGGTTTTTATGGCGACCGACATATACTCAATATCGACTTCGGTTATCTTGATTCAAAATCGGATCCGCGAGTGCTGACCGACAGCTATCACCGCTTTACCGCCTCAGCAAGGGTGAATATGCGTTTTGACAACGAAGACGCCATGACCGTGGTAAATTACGGTATCGACTATACTGCCGGGCTTGACCGCTCCAAAATCGATCCGGACCTCAACTATATGAAGATAGATGAATTCCGAAGCTCATACGGGAGAGGAGCATTGACGGCAAACGTCACCTTGACACTGAATCCGGGAAAAACATTCAATGTTTTCAATCTTTCCGCTTCTGCATCCTTAGAAGTAGACAGGTTGCACCGCCGCCGTCAAGTATCACTATCAAGGGCTACCATAGCACCCACCTCCATGCAGGAAGGAGAAAGCCTCGGCACTTTCCTTCCCGGCAACTACATGGCTGAATACCTGAGCGACGGAAGGCCTTTTTCTGCATTTGTAAAAGGAATGGCCAGAGGAGGCAAGGAATTTGGAAAACCCATCCACAAGTATAAGGCAGGCATAGAATGGACCATGGCCAAGAATTTCGGCAGAGGACAGGTCTATGATCTGAGCAGACCATTATCAGGAAGCTGGACCACCCGACCAAGGGCGTTCCGCGATGTTCCTGCAGTTCATGTGCTCAGTTTCTTCGCCGAAGACAATATGCAACTTCACATAGGGACCTCTCTGATGGAATTGCAAGCCGGAATCCGCACAATACAATTGCCACATCTTTCACGCCGCTATACCATGCATGGAAAAGTTTATGTCGACCCTCGATTGAATCTGCTATGGCGTTTACCGGCCCTTAACTGCGGAGGAAAGGATATGAATATCTATCTCGGTGCCGGCTATGGCCTCACCACCCGCATGCCTACAGCCGATTACCTCTATCCCCAGGTGTCGTATGCCGATTTCCTTCAGCTCAACTACTTCGACGCCTCCAATCAGGAACGCAATCTGGTGAGCCTGATGACATATATCAACGATGCCACCAACTACGACCTGCGTCCTGTCCGCAACCGCAAATGGGAGCTTCGCGCCGGCATGGACTGGGGACCATTCTCTTTACAGGTAAGTCTTTTCCGGGAATTAATGACCGATGGCTTCCGCTACTCCGCCCTCTACCAGCCATATACCTACAAACGCTACGACCAGTCGGCAATTCCGGCCCAAGGGATACCCAATCTTGCCGATATACCATACGAGCAACGTACAGTTCTTGACGGATTCCGGTATGCCTCAAACGGCACACGTATTGACAAACATGGCGTGGAGTTCACCCTCAACACCACCCGCTGGCAACCGTTGCATACTTCGCTCACAATCACCGGAGCCTGGTTCCGTTCCACTTATTCCAACTCGCAGGATTTATACGAGACCGTTAACGAAGTAATAGACGGAACACCGGTGAGTGACATGTATGTGGGACTTTACCATACTAAAGACGGAAGAGTGAACGAACAGTTCAACACCAATTTCATGTTCGACACGCAGCTGAAACGCCCCAGCCTCATACTCACCACCACCTTCCAGTTCATGTGGTATGTCAAGACGCGTTCGCTTACAGAAAACGGACGCCCGGAGAAATACCTGGCCACGGACGGACAGCTTCATCCTTATGACGAGGCAGCCCAAAAAGATCCGATGCTTCAGTTCCTTGAGAAACACTATAACCCGGAGCTATACAGAACGCAGAAGATACCTTTAGCAATGTATGTAAACCTCAAGGTAACCAAACCAATAGGCAAACATGTCCGCGTGGCACTTTTCGTCAACAGAATCCTTGACTGGCTACCGGATTACAAAAGCAACGGTCTTACCATACGCCGTTCATCGGAATCATATTTCGGAATGGAAGTAAACCTCAATTTCTAAAACATCAAAAAAATCAGATAAAATGAAAAAAATCATGTACTTCATGCTTGCGGCAGTGACCCTCTGTTTCGCCACCGCCTGCAGCGACGACGAACCGGCTCCCAGCCGCCTGACCATCAACCTGCAGATGCCCGAAGGCATCGACGCC
>CAJMDR010000260.1 GCA_905212215.1 uncultured Porphyromonadaceae bacterium | reverse complement strand
GGAAGACCGCTGCGCATTCGAATATGTTAAAGATTGGTATTGATGAATCTGGTAATGATATTGCCTGCTTGGAAAACTCGCAGCGCCAAATTCAATGCAAAGGTAGGTGAAAAATTTTTCTTATGCAAATTTTGAGCCGGAAAACCGACAAATCAGCATATTTATCACCTGCAAAAGCTTTCTGGAGGCCGTTTCCCGACTCCTATGCAACGTTTATAGCATGCATAGAACCATTATCTGTGCCACTATCACTCGCATGAACATGGTAAGCGGATAGACAGTAGAATAGGCAACAGATGGTGCGTCGTTGTTCGCTACCTTGTTGCCATAGGCCAATGCAGGAGGGTCTGTATAGCCGCCGGCCATCAGTCCCATGATGCTGAGGAAATTGGTGTGGTAACGCTTACGTGCTATCACTCCTATGATCAGCAACGGAATCATGGTTATGAGTACTCCGTAGAGCAGCCACCAGGCGCCCATTTCCGAGAAAACGGTCTTGGCGAAATCTTTGCCGGCCGCTATGCCAACTGAGGAAAGGAAGAGGCAGATGCCTATCTCTCTAAGCAAGAGGTTGGCGGAGGTGGATGTATAAGTTACAAGGTGTATCTTATAACCATAGGCGCTGATGAGGATAGCCACTACTAAGGGACCTCCGGCGAGTCCTAATTTCATCGGCACCGACATGCCGGGGAACTGCAATGGTATCGAGCCTACAAGTATGCCGAGGAAGATGCCGATGAACATTGTTATCAGGTTAGGCTCGTTGAGGCGCTTCATGGAATTGCCGAGTTTGTCGGCAAGGCGTTCTATGTCGGGTAGCTGACCCACTACGGTTAGTCGGTCGCCTAATTGCAGTGGAAGGTTGGGAGAGGCCAACAGATCCACTCCGGCACGGTTAACTCTGGTAGCGTTCAGGGCATATCCTTTGCGCAGATGCAGACTACCTAAGCGGGTACCATTGTATTCCGGCTTGGTGATGACGATGCGGCGGCTCACGACTGGTGAGTTGCTGCGCTCCCATTTTTTCTCTACCTTCGGGCCGATGAAGCGAAGAAATACTTCTTCGTCCTGAAGCGAGCATACTATCAGTGCTAGGTCATCTTTCTCCAATGTCTGGTCCGCAGTAGGGATGATTACTTCACCGTCAGGTTTCTCTATGCGGCTGACGACGAAATTGGCAGAGATGACGGTATGCAGCTTTTTGAGGGTAAGGCCGCTGATGAGGTCGTTGGTGACACGAACCGTGAGCATGTGGGGCTGCAGCT
This sequence comes from uncultured Porphyromonadaceae bacterium, assembly GCA_905212215.1. Classification (GTDB taxonomy): domain Bacteria; phylum Bacteroidota; class Bacteroidia; order Bacteroidales; family Muribaculaceae; genus Lepagella. The sequence continues at coordinate 2,656 of CAJMDR010000260.1, read as the reverse complement.
GCGATTTATGCTGATCTTCCTCTACCTGTTTTATCTCCTTGTCTATGTTGACACGGAAGATTTTCTTGATGATGATCATTGACACAATTATGCCAATCACACCTAATGGATATGCGGCGGCATAACCCATGGACATCTCCTGCGAAATATCGTATGCGTTGCTGTTTACTTGAAGTGCCGTCTGTTGTGCCGCACCGAGTCCAGGGGTGTTGGTTACCGCACCGCTCATAATACCCACCATCTGCATGAAATTGGTGGCTCCCTCGCTGCCTCCCTGGATGAAGTAAATCGCCACAGTGACGCCTACGTTTATGGCAATACCGAGCATGGCAAGCAGATTGAGGTTGATGCCTCCTTCCTTGAACGAGGAAAAGAAACCGGGACCTACCTGCATGCCTATGGAGAAAATGAACAGGATTAGTCCGAACTCCCGCAGGAAATGCAACGTGTCGTCTTCAACTATGTATCCGAAATGTCCCATTAAAATACCCGTGAACAACACAAAGGTAACGCCTAATGAAACACCAAAAATCTTCACTTTCCCCAGAAAGATTCCGGCGAAAATGACGAAAGAATACAACAGTATCGAACTTGCCAGCGAGGTAGTACCGGGCTTCATTAATTCAATCAACCAATCCATGCAGATTATGATTTTTATCGCTTTAGATTACGCGGATATGATGCAGTTTTTATGGCATTTTTCATTCTTGCATCAAAATCGGTGCAAAGGTACAAAAAAATCCTGACATGGAGGTGGGTCACACAGTATCTGAGTCCGAGCATTTCAGCAATTCTCTGTTTATATGGGGAGGCGCATGATTAACGGATGAGGCTGTGTCGTAAAATCATCTTACGACACAGCCTCATCTCTTTTTGGCGGGTCAATTATATCACTTCACTATGACTTTAAAGGATGCTTCACCAACCTTTACAACATATATGCCGGCGTTGGCAAGCAGGTTGAGCTCACACTGCGGACTCCCGGAGTAGAGGCATCTGCCGTCGATGCCATACACCTCCACCTGCCGGTTCTCCGCGCCGGAGATGTAGATGTATCCCTGCTCGCCGGTTACTGTTACGTCGTCGGCTGCATGGCCCGGCACGAAGCCGCGGCCTGCTATCTGTATATTGTCCAGGGGCAGGTATTTGCGGTTGCCGGTGTCTCCTGTGAATTTCACCTGGATGTCCTTTCCCTTGAACTGCTCCAGGCTCGCCTTGAATGTCACCCAGTGGTACTCACCTTCCTGCTCCCTGTATGTCTCGAGGGTGTCGATCTGTAGTACAGTCACATACTGCGGTATGTCAGCTCTCAGGTCGCGCACCTCCACAGTCTTGGAGCCGGGGTTGTTGGCGGCCGCTATCAGGAACATGCCGAACGTCAGCTCCGGCTTCTCTGTCCCGGCCAGTGAGACGCATCCGGTGAACATGGCGGATCTGCTGAGGAAGCGTTTGTTCGCTATATCCGCATATCCGTTGTCTCCGTCTAATGAGAATACATGCGCGGTTGTGGAATCGTTGCACAGTGTCCATTGGCCGTCTCCTTCGAGTTTCTCAACACCCATGTGATGAGAGAGATGCGTTGGAGAATGACTCTTTATACGGTGCGATGTCTTTCTTGCCGACGGGGAATCCTTCTGTGTTGCTCTGTACGGATGACCCTTTTGCAGTTACTGCGTACACCGAGTAGGCTGCGAATTTCTGCTGACCCGGATTCACGACGGCACGGCATGTGTAGCTGTTTTCTTTAAGGTTGTCCACAACCACAGGCAGCGATGTGTTTGTACGGTCAAGAATTTTGTAATGTACCAGTTCCGGGGATATGGAATCTCCGTCGACTGTTTTTGTGACAGGATCCCATGAAAGCTCGAGAGCATATCCGTCGACCGACTGACGCATCACCAGATTTTGAGGAGAAACGGGGATGTTTACACCTATGAACGCTGTTTTCTCCGTGGCGAAGCTTTTGCCATAACGGTTGGAGGGAACCACTGTGTACTTGTAATATCCTGCCGAGTCCACATGGTCAATATAACTTAGGTTTGTTCCCGGTATGACATTCTCGAACTGCTTTACAAGCAACGAGTCGCGGTATATATCCACTGACACAGGCTCTGATGATGCGTTGTCGGCAAGATTCTTCGCAAGCGTGGGGATCTCCACTACCGCTTCCAGCAGTCCCTTTGGCGACGGTATGACTTTCATAGCGCTCGTCATTGCCGGAGCTTTCTCGTCAACCCCTGCGGATACCTTGAAAGCTCGCATCTTTGTGTCGAATGTTGCGGCGTCGGAAAGATCATGAAGACCAAAATTATATTCCCCGCTCTCGTTGATATGAACGATGCCTTTCTTGTGTATCCTTCTGTTTATGGCGGTGTCTTCGCTTACAGGGATTACAGTACGGGTCATATCTTTGACATCAGCCTCCTGACCCAGCTTAAGTTCATTGCGGAACACGAATCCTGCGCTTTGCTCCAGAGTATATTCCACCTCATACACGTTGCCCTTGTCCATCAACAACGGAGGGAGAAGAGCCAGTCATCCGCTGTGGTATCATTGTGGTAAATACATTCAAAGCTTGATAAAGGAGCAGCTACAGGGCCTTTAAGAGCTTGTTTAAAAACAAATGTGAATGAGAAATGAGCATCAGTCGGATGCT
>CAJMDR010000259.1 GCA_905212215.1 uncultured Porphyromonadaceae bacterium | reverse complement strand
TACAGTAGCGGCGTTTGCGAGAGCTGCTGTAGCAACGACGCCGTTAGCAACTTTCACGCGGGGTACATCGTAGCTCTTTTTGCCCTGTGTAACGGCGAAATCAAGATAAAGTTCGCTCTTTGCCATTGCGGGCTGGTATACGAAGTTTACGGGGATGGTCTGCGTTCCGCCAAAATCGTAAGAAATGACGGGGTTGTTGCCGCGAACCTTCTCGCCCTGGAAGGTGTAAGCCTGTGATTTGACTTCCTGACCGTCGAAAACGAGAACAGGAGTTACAGTCACTTCTGCATTCTTAACAAAGAATTTTTCGGGGATTTTTGCTGTTACTGTCGCAGGAACGTTCTCACCCACAACTTCAAGCGGATTAGGATTTACAGTGAAATAATCTTCACTGAACTGGCCGAGTTTTTTGCCGCAGCTTGTAAGCGAAAGTGCTGCGCCGATGCCGACCACATAAAAAAGTTTAGAATTCATAGAATGTGAATTAAGTTATTGTCCATTTCTGACTACAAAATTAAGACATAATTTTAACTTTACAAAAATTTTTTTGCATAAATAGATGAATTTTGTCTGAACGTTGCAAAAATATTATGTCACTTACTGTTGCGGCGATATATTTCGATAAAATTCAGAAAGATAGACATGGTTCGCGACGATGAAATTTTGCAGATATAAATCCTTGTCGCTAACTTTGTCATTACAAATCATAAACCATGAAGAGATACATCACATCAGCACTCGCATTCCTTCTCGCATTCGCCATTGCCGAAGCACAGTACATTCCTACGGAAGAAAATCTCAGGTCTCGCCGGGAATTCGTCGACGCCGGCTTCGGAGTGTTCATCCACTGGGGCATCTACAGCATGTTCGCACAAGGCGAATGGTACCTCAACAGCGGCATCAGTGCCGAAGAATATGCCAAAGCAGCTTCCGCCTTTTATCCGGCGCGCTTCGACGCCGCCTCATGGGTAAAAGACATCAAGGATGCCGGCGCGAAATATATCACCATCACTTCGCGGCATCACGACGGCTTCTCTATGTTCGGCACACGGCAGTCGCCGTACAACATAGTGGATTCCACTCCCTTCGGACGTGACGTCATCAAGGAACTCGCCGACGAATGCCACAAGCAGGGCATCAGACTTCATTTATATTATTCCCACATAGACTGGGGACGTCCCGACTACCCGAAAGGACGCACAGGGCTGAAAACAGGCTGCCGCAAAGAGGACGAGAACTGGGAGCATTACTACGATTTCATGAACAATCAGCTGACAGAACTTCTTACCAATTACGGAGAGATCGGAGCGATCTGGTTCGACGGTTACTGGGACCACGACAGCGACTCGGTACCTTTCGACTGGCAGCTTGAGAAGCAGTATGCGATGATACACCGCCTCCAGCCCGGATGCCTCGTCGGAAACAACCACCACATAAAGCCTTTCGAAGGCGAGGACATACAGATTTTCGAGCGCGACATTCCGGGGCAGAACGAGGCGGGGCTCTCGGGGCAGGAAATATCACATCTGCCGCTTGAGACATGCCAGACAATGAACGGAATGTGGGGATATAAGGTCAAGGACACGGACTACAAGAGCGTCAATGAGCTGATTCATCTGCTTGTACGCTGCTCGGGAATGGGAGCCAACCTTTTGCTTAACATCGGCCCACAACCCGATGGCCGACTGCCACAACAGAGCCTTGAGAGGCTGAAGGGCATCGGGGAATGGATGAAGACCTACGGCACCACCATCTACGACACTCAGGGAGGCCCTGTTAAGCCTCAGCCCTGGGGCGCCGTTACGCGCCGCGACAACACGCTGTTCGTGCATGTGCTGCAACCGGACAGCATAGGTTCCGGGCTGTTCATTCCCGGAGTGAAGGGCGTGGCGGCCAAGGAGTTCTCCGGGGGCAGTAAGGTCAGGCTGCGCAACGGCAAAGAGGGCATGACGCTCTACCCCGACCGCGCCGCGATGAAAGGCCCGGACTATGTGGTGGAAGTGAGAGTGAAAAAGTGAGAGAGCCGAAAATGGAAAAGACTTTGCTGGAAATATGCTGCGGCAGCCTGCGAGCCGTCAAAGAGGCGGTAGCGGCCGGCGCAGACCGTGTGGAACTCTGCTCCGGGCTTGCCGAAGGTGGCATGACGCCGTCGGCCGGACTTATCCGCGCCGCCATAAAGAGCGGAATAGCAATCAATGTGCTGATACGTCCTGCCCCCAGTATCCCCAGGAGCTCATCAACGTGGATGTGCCCCACACGCCCGGTGTCAAGGAGCGCATCATGGCCGACGACATTCGCATGGCTCTGGAAGAAGGAGCATCGGGGGTCGTCATCGGTGCCCTCACCCCTTATGGCAACCTGAGCTGCCGGGTGATGGACAAGCTCATGGCAAAGGCACGGAGCGTGAATCCGGATGTTACTTTCACCCTTCACCGCGCCTTCGACCTCTGCCGCGACCCGGAAGAGGCTCTTGATATTGCTATCCGTCATGGCTTTCACCGCATCCTCACCTCAGGCTGCGCGGCGAGTGCCATGGAGGGCATAGATACCCTTCGCCGCCTAAAGGAGAAAGCCGAAGGAAAGATACGGATTATGGCTGGTGGCGGAGTGAACGCCCCCAACGCCGCCATTCTTGCCGAAGCGGCGCATGAGCTGCATGCCTCGGCACGTAAGCCGTTACCATCCACAATGGTATGGCACCGCGAAGGGGTGCCGATGGGTCTTCCCGGCGAGGATGAATACATGCGCAAGGAGACCGACAGAGAAGAGATAAAGAATATACTTTCAGCATTGAAACGATAAAAGAGAAATGAGACTGCGAGTCATTTTCATTGCGGCGCTGATGGCCGTCTGCACGGGAATCTACGGCCAGGATGCCAGGGAAACGGCTTCCGCCCTTGAGTTCCTTTACAAGTATATGCCTGTTCCTGACAGGGTCATGTATCCCGACGCCTTCTGGCGTGCCAACGTGGAGGCGAGCCTGCAGGCAAGGAAAGAGATGCCTTGGGGCAAGAGGGTTCCGGAGCGCGAATGGCTGCATTTCGTGCTTCCTGTGCGAGTGAACAACGAGAACCTCGACATGAGCCGCCCGGAGTTCTACGCCGAGCTGAAGGAACGCGTAAAGGGTCTCAGCATGGAGCAGGCCATACTGGAGGTCAACCACTGGTGCCACGAGAAGGTGACATACCGTCCGAGCGACGCCCGCACCTCGTCGCCGCTCTCGAGCGTGAGCCAGGCCATAGGACGCTGCGGCGAGGAGTCCACCTTTGCTGTGGCTGCATTGCGCAGTGTGGGAATACCGGCACGTCAGGTCTACACTCCCCGCTGGGCGCATACCGACGACAATCATGCGTGGGTGGAAGCGTGGGCCGACGGGAAATGGCATTTCCTCGGAGCCTGCGAGCCGGAACCGATTCTCGACCTGGCATGGTTCAACCAGCCTGCCAGCCGCGGAATGATGATGCACACGAATGTCTTCGGCGACTACAACGGCCCGGAGGAGGTGATGGACCGTAACGCCCACTACACCACCATAAACGTTACCGACAACTACGCCCCCACCGCGGTCACCACGGTGACGGTGAAGGATGCCGCCGGGAATCCTGTCAAGGATGCCAGGGTGAAGTTCATGGTCTATAACTATGCCGAATATTACCCTATGGCGGCGAAGAACAGCGATGCCTCGGGCAAGGCGAGCCTGCGCACCGGAAAGGGCGATTTACTGGTATGGGCCGCGAAGAACGACCGCTACGGCATAGTGAAGGCCACAGCGGGCGAAGAGGTGTCGTTGCTGCTCGGCAACGACCTTGAAACGCGCACCACTCTGGAGTTCGACCTCGTACCTCCTGCCGCGGGAGCGAAGCTGCCTCAGGCAACGCCGCAGCAACGCGCCGAGAACAACCGCCGCATGGTTTACGAAGACAGCATACGCAACGCCTATATGGCCACC
>CAJMDR010000258.1 GCA_905212215.1 uncultured Porphyromonadaceae bacterium | reverse complement strand
GATTACCCTCCGCAAACTCACTTCAGTTAACAATCGTTTTTAAACAACCTCTTAAGAGCTTGTTCCTTAAAATTTCAGGGTTGTAGGGGCCGCAGCCTTGGCGCGAATTTGGCTCCTCGCTGAAAGGAGCATACATACGTATGTGACTGTAAGCAAGGGACCAAAGACGCCCAAGGATGCGAGATCGGTGGTAATTTTCTCCTACCGGAATTCTCGAATTGTTAATAATTTGAGTCCAATGCATATCAATTTTGAAGTTTTTTTCCTGAATATTCATAGGAATTATTAAAAACTGAGGCTCCGTCCGGTGCTTTTTTGGCATATTTCCCCGAGATCTCATCAGTCACGATGCTCGCATCGCTCCTTCTTCGACTCGGAAAATCTGCTCAAAAATCACCGCCCCTACGACCCCGAAATTTTAAGGAACAAGCTCTAAAACAAGCTTTGTTGTATGACATATAATGATTAATTTTGCATCGCAGTCCCGGTAATTCCTCTCCCTGTTTTTTAGATGCAGGTGAAGAATCCGGTTTTTTTTTGTTTTTACAAAAATAGTAAAAATTTTTTAGTTATTCTCATAAGCCATTTAATTCAGGCTTTTATCACCTGCTGTGAGGATTGAGAGTACTATAAGCACTATGAGTGCTATGAGGGTGGGGATTTGGTAATGTCGGTGAAAATGGTTATCTTTGTAAGAAATATGGCGGTTCGGAACGGGCCGTAAAAAAGAACTTCTTAACACTGACGATTTTTGTTGAAGCAGCTCAATATAATATTTTTAATTCTCGCCATAGCTGTTCCGGGATTGGCAGCTTTCCCGGAATCGGAGTCTCTGTATAGGTTTGCACCTAAAGGGGAAACCGATTCGGTGTCTCTGTATCGCTTCGGCCCGGACGGTAACGGCGATATGACCGGATGCCGTATATTTGATGCCAACGGCGATGGTAATTCCTGGGTGTTCTCCTCGCGGGAGAGGTCGTTGCTCTATGAAAGCAACTACAATGAGGCCGATGACTATATCTTCCTTCCTCCGGTAGAGATAAAGGAAGCGGGCTGTTACCGCCTCTCGTTCGAGGTTATGCGCGGCAACGAACGTGAGGTTCTTGTCGTCGGTATGGGGCAGAGGGCTGTGCCATCGGCGTTCAGACCAGCGTTGACCCTTGAAGGGAACGAGATTCCTCAGGGTGCTTTCGGCACCGCAGGCACAGCGTGGGAATGTGCTGTTCCGGGAGTGTATTATCCTGCCCTCAGGGTGCGCACGGAAAACGGCTTTATGCTTTATGTGCGCAATATTGAGCTGAGCAAGGTTTCAGGAACAGATACAATGGGAATGCGTTGCCTTCCCATGCTGCTTCTGCCTACTCCGGCCCAGGCTTCGGAGTTCAGTATTACAGACGGCGACGGCGATGGCCATAGCTGGCGTTATCAGCGAGACTCGGTATGTTTCACCGCTCCCGGTTCCGTCAAGTCGCAGGCCGATGACTGGCTTGTGCTGCCTCCTTTTTCTGCTGGAAAAGGGAATTATGCGTTCAGCTTCGATGCCAAGGCATCGGGGAATGTAACGGAACGCTATGACGTGCGCTTCGGTCCGGATTCCTTGCCTATGCATCAATGGCAGCCGATTATGTTGCATCCTTCAATCGGTAACGAATGGAAGCGTTGGAAAGCATTGTTCTCCGTGGAAGGAGACAGTGCTGTCTATCGTGTTGCCGTGCGTCTTGCCACGACAGGAGGCGACGGCGTTTCGTTGCGTGATTTCAAGGTAGAGGAGAGTACCGACACTCTGCTGAGTCTTCCCTGCGAGCTGAAACTTGATACTGCTTTTACAGGCCAGGGTGATGAATGGATTATCCTGCCTCCTTTCAAGGCTCCAGCTTTTAATAATGTGCGTGTAGAGTTTCAGATTAAAGGTTTCGGTCCTTTTTCTCCTCAGATGGAACTGATGGAGGGCGAGATTGCCGATACCTCTATAATGCGGAGATACAACCTCTATGGCGGAATTGTGAACCGCGAGGAATTGCCTGTTTCGCGCATTTTCTACTGCGGCGACCCGCATGGACAGCATGTGGTGGCGTTCCGGATAAAGGGTAAGCCGGACTGGTCAGGGGGAATGATAACCACAGTGAGGATTGATACCGCTTTCCAGGCGGGAGATGTGCCTGTTCTTCCGTATACTATGAAGCCGGGAGTTGTTACCGTTGATACATTGACTGTCGGTCCGGTATGGGTTGACTTTACTGAGAATATGTTGGGCATAAGGGTCATAGGGAAAGGCCCTTACCGTCTGCAACTCGCCAGGGAGGAGAGGGCCTTAGGTCCCAGGAATAATGTATTGAAATGGAGTGATGTGGTAATCTGCGATACAACGGATTCCGTAAGTATCGAGAGGAACTTTATGGCTGTCCCTCGTGGTCATGGCAAGCATTATCTGCGTCTCATATCCATTTCCGGAAACGAATTAAGGATAGACAGCATAACACTGGAAAGGCTTCCTTACGTCACAACTACCCCCTCGGCACCATCGCTTACCGTTAATACTATGCCGCATGGCCAGCTTGAGGTCGATGTTAAGGTAGTCTTGCCTGTCACGCTTACAGCAGGTATGGAGATGTATTCCGAAGGCGAGCTTACTGTCAATGTAAGCAGCGAGGTAGGGCAGACGATGCTTCTGGGCTATCCCGGCGATACGGTGACGGTACGCATAGCGGTGCCTCAGGGCAACAGCACCATCACTGCCACGGCACAGAACTGGGCCGGAACAGGTATGCCGGCTCAATGTGAAATATATGCCGGAGCAGATGCCCCGAGAGCATTGCGGCAGCTTATGGCTTATCCGGATTACGATAACCGAGGCGCGTTGCTGAGGTGGATGCAGGACACTATAGGAGTTCATGGTGGTTATGTGGAACCGGATTCCATGAAATATTCCGTAGAGGTACTTAGTGACAGCCTTTGGCTAAAAGTTGCCGAAGTGACGGGCGCAGACAGTGGTCTGGTCCGGTTGCCGCAAGAGATGGCCGGGAAGCTGGAGAAAAGGATGTGGCGTGTGACGCCTTACAATGCCTTGGGAACGGCAGAGCCTACGGAGGTGACTACATTGCTGGGTAAACCTCTCGCAATGCCTGTGACCGAGAATTATACTGAAGAGGACTTGCCCTACGCCATAATATCGGAGCAGAGCGACAGTGTGGCTGTGGAGATTGTGGAAGAGGAAGACAAAGACCCGGCATACGGGCATAACCGCCATTTCACCATGACGCCTGCAGAAGAAGGCTCTAAGGCTGCATTGCTGTTGCCCGGTTTCACCACCGACGGTGCTTCTGTGCCTCAATTGTTGCTCAGGGTGAAGAAGATGCCCGGAGCACCGACGGTTTCTGTGGAGCTGTTAGGACGCCGACAGTTAAAGACAATAGATATAATCAGCTTGGAAAGCGTTAGGCCACAATGGACCGACATACGCATACCTCTGAACGATACCCTCGTAAGCGGGGAGGTGTTTACGGTGCTTCTCAGACCTTGGTGGAATAACGGCACCATACCCATGGTGATGAGCCGGTATACCATTGACCGCATACGTCCGCAACAGCTTTTGCTGAACTGGCAGAGTCTGCCGGACACACTTGTTATCTGCGACCCCAACAAAGTAACCGCTACCGTGACCAATATCGGTTCCGAGGCGGTGAACCTGAGTTCTCCCATTCTGCGGATAGAGACGGAAGCACCCGTTGTCAGCGAAACCACTTCAAGGCTGAGAATATTGCCGGGCGAGACGCTCTCATTGCCCTATACAGCCGTTCTGCCGGCCGATTATTACGGCATGGGCGTAAAACTGAATGTAGCCGCGTCAACCTCCGACAGCCTGATGAGGAGCGATATCGTAACAGAACGGCCCGTAGGAGCAGGAAGGGACCCAGTGGTTGTTGACCTTGCAGGAGAAATACTTTCTTCGCCGGCACGC
>CAJMDR010000257.1 GCA_905212215.1 uncultured Porphyromonadaceae bacterium | reverse complement strand
CAACGCCGTCATAGTCATGATAGCGGTGGCCGTCGGGGCCTTCCGGACATCCTTCCAGCCAGTTACCCGTATATACCTGCACTCCCGGCTGTGTGGTGCCGATGCTCAGACAACGACCTGAGAACGGGTCTTCCAGCACTGCCGCGTCGGGGGTGAACATACCGTTCTCCCAGCCGTCTATTACCCAGCAGTTATCGTAGCCTTTGCCATACTTAAGCGCCGGGAAATCAGCCTTTATGTCGTGACCTAAAGGCTTTCCGGAAGTCATCTCGTTGGCCTCCGTGCAACAAAAGTCCATCGGAGTGCCCTCCACCAGGTCGAGGTTGCCTGTGGGAATGAGAGTGTCGTCCGTAGGCAGATAGCGGCTTGCCTTGAGCTTGAGAGTATGGTCCAGCACACTCCCTGAAGTGGCGCCGCGAAGGTTCCAGTAACAGTGGTTGGTGAGGTTTACCACCGTCTCCTTGTCCGTCACAGCACGCAGATAGAGGTCGAGCACATCATTCTCGCTCCATATATAGTCGGCTGTTACCGAGAGCTTGCCGGGATACCCTTCCTCGCCGTCCTCGCTGACGTACGAGAAACGTACGCCGTTAGGCAGATGCCGCACCTCCCAAAGCCTGTTCTGGAAGCCTGTGGGACCGCCGTGCAAAGCGTTAGGGCCGTTGTTGACGGCCAGCGTGTATTCATTGCCGTCGAGGGTGAAATGACCCTTGGCAATACGGTTGGTATATCGTCCGGGAACCTTTCCCATGCAGGGGCCATCCTCGTAATATGCGGCGGGGTCGGCATAGCAGAGCGCCACATTCTCTATGACGCCCTTGCGGTCCGGTACGCCGAGGCCGACGATGCCGGCGCCGAGGCTTGACAGCTCCACCCATGCGCCGTGGTCGTTCGTCAGTAGGATTATCTCGGCATCCCCTATCGGGGTAGCCGCTTTTCTTGTTTCTGTCTTCATCAGTATAAGATTTAAAACTTATCAGACCCTTGTCTGTCGGTTTTCTATCGCCGAGGGTGTTGTAAGAAAGGATGCAGATGCGCTTTTATGGCACGCACTCATTCTACTTTCCTTGCGCCGTCGCTGATAACAACATCATAAACCTTCGGCTCGTGGCCATACTTCTCCTTGAAGCGCTCCGTAGCGGTAGCGATGAAGCGGTCGTGCTTCTCCTCCGGAACAAGGTTGATGGTGCAGCCGCCGAAGCCGCCGCCCATGATGCGGGAGCCGGTAACGCCACATTCCCTGGCGATGTCCACCAGCGTGTCGAGTTCCTCGCAGCTGACCTCGTAGTCGTGGCTCAGACCTTCGTGAGTCTCGTACATCTTGCGGCCCACGGTGTCGTAGTCACCCTTCTGCAGAGCGTCGCAGACTGCCAGTACACGGTCTTTCTCCTCTATCACATACTTGGCGCGCATATAATCCTCGGCGGTGATGTCGCTCTTCACCTCGTCGAGCATCTTCATGTCGGCGTCGCGCAGTGTGGCGATGCCAAGGCGTTTCGCTACCCTCTCGCACGATTCCCTGCGTTTGTTGTAGGGCGAGTCGGCCAGCTCATGCTTTACGCGGCTGTCAACGAGTACCAGACGGTGATGTTCCGGCGCGAAGGGGAAGTATTCATACTCCATGCTGCGGCAGTCGAGGCGAATCAGGTTACCTTTGCGGCCGAAGACACTGGCGAACTGGTCCATGATTCCGCAGTTCACTCCGCAATAGTTATGCTCCGTGCTCTGGCCTATGCGGGCAAGCTCGAACTTGTCAATGGCATTGTCGTTGAACATGTCGTTGAGGGCGAAGGCGAAGCAGCTCTCCAGGGCAGCCGAGGAGCTGAGTCCTGCGCCTAAGGGGACGTTGCCGCCGAAGACGACGTCGAAGCCCTTCACCGTGCCGCCTCGCTTGATAATCTCGCGGCAGACGCCGAAGATGTAGCGGGCCCACGACTGCTTCGGGGCGTCGGCCTCGTTCAGGCCGAAAGTGGCGCTCTCCTTCAGGTCGAGGCTGTAGACGTTCACCATGTCGGTACCGTTGGGGCGAAGCTCGGCCATGATGACCTTGTCGATAGCGCCGGGGAACACGAAGCCGCCGTTATAGTCGGTGTGTTCGCCTATGAGGTTGATGCGTCCGGCGGAGGCGTAGACGGTGCCTGCCTGACCGAAACGCTCGTAGAACTGTTTGCGGATTTTCTGCTTGAGGTCCATGTATATTTGGGGTTTTATTGGGTTTGCTTTTGGGTTTGAGTACTATGAGTTCTATGAATACTGTGAGAACTGTGCGTTCTGGGAGGGTGCTGTAAGAAAGGTTGCAGATGTGGTTCCTGCGGTGCCGCAGATGCGCCTTTATTACACACCCTCATTTAACGGGGATGGTAATCTTCGCACTCTTAAGCCCCTTCGCCGTTGCCGTCAGAGTTACGGTGCCGGGCTTCTCTCCCGCCTGTACTATCGCCGTGCAGGCTCCGGAGAACAGGGGCATCTGTGGCAGATGGAACAGATCCAGCGATGTCGGGTCGCCGTTGGCGGCGGCGCGGTAACGGCCTGCGCCGTTAACCTTGAAGTGTACCATCTCGTTGGCGTACGGTACCGGGTTGCCGGCCTTGTCCACGGCCTCCACGGTGATGTAAGCCAAGTCCTCGCCGTCGGCGCTGAGCTGAGGCATGGCGCTCTTGAGGCGCAGGGCATACGGCTTGCCGGCGGTCACTACCTTCTCCTCGCCCACCTTCTTGCCGTTGGCGTCGTAGGCTATTACCTTGACCTCGCCCGGCTCATACTTCACCTCGTTCCACATGAGGCGGTAGCGGTTCATGCGCGAAGAATCGTTCTTCTCCCTCATTCCCTGGCTCTTGCCGTTGATGAACAGCTCTGCCTTCGGGTAGTTGGTGTAGACGAATACCGGAGTAACCTCGCCTTCTCTTCCCGGCCATGTCCAGTGGGGAAGAATGTGCAGCGTGTTGTCGGTCTTGTTCCACCTTGAGCGGTAGAGATAGTAGCGGTCCTTTGGCAGCGATGCCAGGTCTATGATGCCGAACACGGATGAGTGGTTGGGCCATGCGTCGGTGTCGTAGGGCGACGGCTCGCCGAGGTAGTCGAAGCCTGTCCACACGAACTGTCCCATGTTGTAGTCTAAGGAGTCGTCGGCAAAGAAGTCATCGTCGGGGATATTGCTCCAGGAGCAGTATTCCACATCGTAGGAGTTGCTCTGGTGGTCGGGATGCATGGCATTGGGTGCCGGCTTCACCGGGAAATGATATACGCCTCGGCTGGAGACGGTGGAAGCGGTCTCGGTGCCTAACAATATGCCCTGCGGCAGCTTGCCTATCGCTTCCGGATAGCGGTTCACCTTGTAGTTGAAGCCCGGCACCTCCATGGCGGCGGCGAAGCCGTTGTTCACCACGGCGTCGAACTGGTCCATGCCCTGGGTCACAGGTCGGGTAGGGTCCTCGCGGTGTACTATGTCCTGCAGGAACGTCAGCTCCTTAAGGCCGTCGGGACCCCATTGGCTCGGAACCTCGTTGCCGATGCTCCACATCACCACCGAGGGGTTGTTGCGGTATGCGCGCACCATGTTCACCATGTCGCGTTCCGCCCAGTCGTTGAACAGCGTGCCGTAGCCGTTCTCGCTCTTCGGACGGAAGGCCCAGTCGTCGAAAGGCTCTATCATCATCATCAGACCCATCTCGTCGCACAGCTCTACCAGTTCGGGTGCCGGCATGTTGTGCGAGGTACGCACGGCGTCGGCGCCCATGTCCTTGAGCATCTGCAGCTGATGGCGCAGCGCCGATTTGTTCACCGCGGCACCCAACGGGCCGAGGTCATGATGGTTGTTCACTCCCTGGAACTTGCGCTTCACTCCGTTGAGGTAGAAGCCGTCGCCGGCACGTACTTCCACGGTGCGGATGCCGAAGCGGGTGGTATATGTGTCCATCTCCTTGCCGTCGGCGGAAACGGTGGGGGGGGCGGGGGAGAGCTTAGGGG
>CAJMDR010000256.1 GCA_905212215.1 uncultured Porphyromonadaceae bacterium | reverse complement strand
GATACGCACAGCAGGCCCGGAACCGGGGGTGCCGAGGGTGTTGTTCACCTGCACACCTGGGGCGTTGCCTTCAAGAGCTGCGGAAGCGGAGGTGACAGGACGGTCCTCAATCTCGGAAGCTCCCACAACAGATACCGAGCCGGTGAGAGACTCTTTGTTTGCGGTACCGTAGGCTACCACAACCACGTCCTCGAGGTCGGTGGAGGAAGAAGCCAGATAAACGGTCATGCCGTTTGTCAGGTTCACGGTCTGGGGTGTGTAGCCTACGTAGGAAACCTTCACCTTGGTGACACTGGCGGGCACCGTGATGGTGAATTTACCGTCCATGTCGCACGAGGTTCCGTTACCGCCGCCTATGGGCATTACGGTAGCGCCCAGAAGCGGTTCATTGTTGGCTGCGTCAAGCACTGTTCCCGTATAGGTCTTCGTCTGTGCAGACAGAGACCAGCTACAGGCCAGTACCGTCATCAGAATTAGAAACAGTTTTCTCATACTTGATTTTTTAGATAATGAATTGTGATTTTTCTTGGATAGAAGGTTTAACCGTTCTCACACCGTCGCTGTCAGCTTACTGACACACTATAATATAATGTGTCCGAGCTGCAAGGAACCGAACATACGCCTTGTCCTGTGCGCTCCCGGGGAATGCCTTGCGGGCCTTGTACCGGGACTGATAAGCCGGGATGCTTCGATGTCATGTTAGTTTTGCCGTTGTAGTTTTAGTCAAAAAAGTTGCACTTGCAAATTTAATACAAATTTTCCTATCTTTCACAGTATGATGCAACTTTTAACAGTGCCGTCCTCTAAAAAAAATGATTCAAGACCTTTGCCGAGAGAATTTCTGAAGAATCAATAAAGGACTATATTTTGCAGATATCGCCTTAAGATGACGATTGTCAAATCCCTGAATTTTAGTCACTTATAATATCTGTTCAACGTCTGTGACTTTGCTTATTCCGATTCATGGGAGCTTTAATTTTCGGAGCAGGAACTGTAAGAAAAACCGAATAAATTATTACTAAGAAAGCTTGGGGGAAATTCCAGGGTCTGATTTAAGTTAAATTTATTTATTATTTAACATTTAAAATTAGCCGTCCGGCAATATGCAACCACGCATGGAGGTAAACAAATTTGAAGCACCTTTGAATCAAGCAAAATGTCGCCATTATGGTTGCAATTAGTTCGAACGGGGCGGATTGGTTCGGACGGGTCGGGCAGGTCAGACAGTTCGGATGAGTCGTAGTCCGGACGAGTCGGACGATTCGGACAAGATTACGCACTTTAATTGGTTTTACCTGCATACACGGTCTGACTTGTCTGATTCGTCCGAACCGTCAGACTCGTCTGACCGGTCCGAGTCTCCTTTCAGCAAAATAATTTCCTTTTCACAACTGTATTTAAGTGTTCCTCAGGCAGAAAATCATTCATTTACAGAACATTACACAGTTTATGAACGTTATAGTAATACATTAAAGACCGTTTAACCACCAGCAGTCTCCGTTGCTATGAAAGAGTATAAAGTATTATCAGTAAATCCCGGCGCCGAGGACAGGTTGCCAAGTTTCAGCCGCGAGCAGGTCAAAGCGCCGCAGTCCATATCGCCGTTGGCATCCAGTCTGTCGAAATGGTTCGGCATAAGTGGGAGCCGGTTCATCCACGGCTCAGTTTCGCTGTTGTTGCTACGCATCGTTGCGGGCGCAGCCATTATCGGGAGCGCCATCATGCAGATGCGGGGAACCCTCAATGTATTCGGTTTTGAAGAGGCACCGTTTGGGTGGGGAGTGACAGCTCTTGTGTCAGGATGTATGGTTATATTAGGCATTCTCGGTCGATTCGCCTCCTTCGGCATAGCAGCGCTGTGCATGATGTCGCTGGTCAGCTATGCTTACGACAACGGGGGCGTAGCGGACTTCACAGCGGCAAACCAACTATCGCTGATATATGGGGCTTTGGCAGCTATGGTGGCAGTACTTGGCACAGGACGCTTCACCGTGCAGCGATGGGCCGCCGCACAACTCCTCCGTAGTCTGTAATACAGAAATAGATTCCCGGCGGGTCAGTCGTCGGGAAGAATGAGATTGCCGGGATTGCCGTTCTTATGCCTGTTTACTATATACTGGTCATAGTACGACAGCAACAGAGTGGTGAGGGGAAGTGCTATTATCAGCCCCATAAAGCCTAACAGACAGCCCCATATAGATAGCGACAGCAGGATTATTGCGGGATTAAGTCCCATCACCTTGCCCATGATGCGTGGGGTGAGGACAAGGTCCTGAATGCACTGAACCACTACGTACACCGCCATACATTCCCAAAAGATAACCCAGAACGACACTCCTGTGCTCACCGAAGCCACAACGCATAATAAAGCAGCGATGGGCAGCGAGATGAGCTGGAGATAAGGCACCATGTTTAGGATGCCTATGAAGAGTCCGAACACCACCGCCATAGGCAACTTGATTATCAGGAATCCGATGCAGAAAAGCACTCCCACCAACATCGAGACCACAAACTGACCTCGGAAATAACGGTTCATGGCGTTCTTGACGTCGCGTCCCACCTTAAACACCGCGTGGCGGTGCTGATAGGGAACAAGCTGACGGAAACTGAGCATCAGGCGCTCGTAGTCGAGCATGATGAAGATGACGTACAACACCACTATGAGCCAGCTTAGCAATCCTACAAGCATGGCGATGCCGGATGACAGGAACGACCACGAAGAGCTGAGAGTCTTCTTGATGAGTGCCATCCATTCTTCCTGCGAGAGGAGACGCGATATAGCGTTCCAATCAATGTTCTCACGTATGTAACGGTGGATATTGTCGGAGAGGAACGGAATCTCAAGCTGGGTACTGGCATACTTCTTTATAATGTCTGCCATCTGGGTAGTCTCCGCTATCAGATAAGGTATGAAAATCAGACAGAATACCGCCACCAGCGCCGCAGCCTCCAGCAAAGTAAACACCACAGGCAGGAAACGGCGTTTTGTATGGAGCAGCTTCATGTTCCATTCCACCACGGGTTCAAGGATATAAGCTATGAGACAAGCCACAAGGAAAGGCAACAACACCCCTTGCAGCACATCGAGCAGATAAAGCACAGCCAACAGGCCGCACACCGAGAAGAAGATGCGTATCACCCTGTCGAACGTATAGGGGCGACGCAGATTTTCCTTTTCCATATCCTTGAATTTCTCTCTTGTCTTTCTTTACTTAATCAGTCTCCCGGCAGGCGGAACTCCACCTCCAGGGTAGCGGTGGCATCCACCGGCTTTCCGTCTTTGGTGGCTGGGGTCCAGGCTGGCATGCTTTTCACCAGACGAATCGCCTCGGCCTCCAAGTCGGGGTCTATCATGCGGGTCACCTTCACAGAAGTAATGGTGCCGTCGGCCTTGACGATGAACTGGAGAGGCACATTACCTTCTATGCCGTTCTCGGAAGCCTGTGCCGGATATTTCAGATTCTCGACGAGATATTTCTTCAGCGCCTGATCTCCTCCGGGGAACGACGGCTGGTCGGCGGCATACAGGCTTACGGCGCCGAGGAGAAGCAACAATGTGGCAAGCAGTTTTTTCATGGTGAAAGGTATTTATTGTGAGTGTGTACAAGTATTCGGTTTCGCCTCAGAGGTCCTGATTTTTCTTTATGCGGTCAATGATGGTCTGACAGCCGTCTTCGAGCATATCGAGCACAAGCTCAAAGCCCTCCGAGCCTTCGTAATAAGGATCAGGCACATAGTCCCAGCCGGGATGACGGCGCAGAAACGATGCCATGCGGCGCACCTTGCGCTGATCTTCCGCCGTAGGTGCCAACGAGAGCAAGTCATGATAGTTGTTGTCGTCCATGGCTACTATAATGTCGAAGTCATCGAAGTCACTCTCACGTACCCTGCGGGCAAGATGAGTCAGCTCGTAGCCACGCCGCCGGGCATGGACCTTCATTCTGCGGTCGGCACCTTGCCCGGCATGAC
>CAJMDR010000255.1 GCA_905212215.1 uncultured Porphyromonadaceae bacterium | reverse complement strand
CCTCATCGGCCGCCGCCATGATTGCCGGTAATGTGCCACCTTTTTCAATGGCTTCGAAAGCGTAGGCAAGCATCGGGAAAAGCTCCATGTCGGCGGCATGGAAGGTGAGTTCGCCGTACATGTCGGGTGTAAGGCGTGCCGATGAGCCTGGCAGACGTTCGGGATAAGCAAGTGCGTATGCTATTGGCAGATGCATGTCGGGTACTCCGAGCTGTGCTTTTACGGCGCCATCGGTGAATGCTACCATGCTGTGAACTATTGACTGCGGATGCACTACAATCTCTATGTCCTTAGGCTCGCAGTCAAAGAGCCAGTGTGCCTCTATCATCTCGAAGCCTTTGTTCATCATCGAGGCGGAGTCTACTGTCACTTTGGCTCCCATGCTCCAGTTAGGATGTCGGAGGGCATCGGTGGGTGTCACTTTTTCTAACTGTTCCGCAGTGAAAAGACGGAAAGGACCTCCGGAAGCGGTAAGGATGATGTGGTCTAAGTTACGGCGGTCTTCACCTTGCAGGCATTGGAAAATGGCGGAGTGTTCACTGTCCACGGGAAGAAGCTCGGCGTTATTCTCGCGGCAGACTCTCTTCACCAGTTCTCCGGCGGCAACCAAAGTCTCTTTGTTGGCAAGCGCTATGCGTTTCCCGGCTTTCGCGGCAGCCAGAGTCGATTCCAGGCCGCTATAACCAACCATTGCGGCTACCACGGTGTCGATGCCGGGCGACGATACCAGTTCCGGCAACGTCTCAGCGCCTCCGTAGACTTTTATGCCGGTACCGCTCAAGGCATCCTTCAATGATGCTTCATGGCGATTGTCGGCAATCACCACCGCTTCGGGACATAGCGTCAGTGCTTGTGCTGCCAGTTTCTGCCATTGGCTCCTGGCGCTCAGCACATCAACCTTGTAGAACTCCGGATGCGTCAATACTATATCGACGGTCTGGGTGCCGATGCTTCCCGTTGAACCTAATATGGCTATATGTTGACGTTTTTGTTCTTTCATTTAGTCTTGTTGTCAGTCACAAGATTATATGGCGCCAGACGAAGGTAGTCGGCCGGAATCAACGGAGAGCCGTTGTGCCAGATCCTCACCCTTACCGTTCCTCTGGCACTGGAATTGCGGGGAGGGCCGAATCCTATGGGATCCCCTTGCGTCAGTGTCGCTCCTTCGCCTACCAATACTTTCCCCAAGCCGGAGATACGCGACAGAAATCCCCGCGGATGTTGCAGAAGAAGCGTATAACCTCCTTTCAGTCCGGAGAAGTATAGGTCTATGATTCTTGCATCTGCCGGGCTAAGCACAGGGTCGCCCGAGGGTACTATTATCTCGGCTTCTTCGCTGCGAAGTGACTCTTGCGTGGTGATCCCAGCCGAAGCCAGAGAGCCGAATTTCACTCCCTCGGCAGCCATTGACGCCAAGGCAGATACTCGATAACTGTTCTCGCGTTCCCATGTGGAGATAAATCTTCGCTCGGTTTCCGAAGCTCCCTGCAGAGAGTCCGGGGGCAATGCGGCAACAGGTCGTACGGCACTCAGTGAGTCTGCTTTTGGCTCCCTTTTGGAGTCAAGTATTCCGGACACATTATTTATATATGCCTGACTTATTTCCGCCTTTAGCCTCAGAGAATCCATGCGCATCATCATGTCTATCAGGTCGGCACGTTGCCTGGCTCCCAAGGCATTTCCGCTTCCTGCCTGCCGATAGCCTATGAGCCAGCCTAAAGCCACAAACAGACCGATGAAGACAAGCAGCAACGCTGACCACAGACAGGGCCGAACCGTCTTGTTGACGACCTGATGCAGCCTTGCGGTGTCTTCTACGCTCAGTATGTATCTGCCACGCTTTGCCATAGTTTATCGGGCCTTTGCCGGATAGGGTAGGGCCTGATATTGTAGTTCAAGGTGCGAATTTACTAATAAATCATCGCATAGGCAAATGTCGGCTTAATACTGCATTAGCTTCTTATTGTCGGTAACGGCTTCAGGATCTTCAGTGAACGACCACTTGTTTCACCTGTGTTTTGAGGTGTAATGGACGAATGAGTTATAGAGCTTTTAAATTTCCTGAAACACAGAATCTATTAACACTTTCGGAAAAATCGGAGTGTGAAAAATAAAAATTCCCTATTTTCTTTATATATAATAATGTGTCGCCGTTTTCCATTAACTAAATTAATAAAAACATTGGTTAAATTTAAAAATGTTACTAACTTTGCACCCACTAACCGAACCAACCAAAACTGTCGGGCGTTTAAAAGTTAAATTGAACGAAAACAAAAAACGTAACTAATAAAATTGACTGTTATGAAGTCCAGAAATCTTTACATCGCAGCACTCTTCTGCGCAGCCGTGGCCGTACCGTCGGTTATGAACGCTCAGAACGAGGTGGTAGTAGAGACGGAAACTGAAGTAGTTTGCGATCCCACTACCCACTACATCAGCAACTGGCGCGACAACTGGTTCATCCAGGTAGGTGCCGGCATCAATCAGCCTCTGGTAGAACGTGGCGTGGGCGTTGAAAGCAAGCTCAACCGCGTAGACAAGAAGAAAATGACCGTAGCCTATAACTTCGGTTTCGGACGCTGGTTCTCTCCCTACTTCGCATTCCGCTTCAATGCTATCGGCGGTGCCCTCCACTGGGACAACCCCACCCTCGACCAACCTACCAACGGCTGGACAAAAGCAAAGCATGTGAACCTCAACCTCGAACTCATGTGGGATATGTGCAACACCCTCGGTGGCGTTAATCCCAACCGTCCCGTAAGCGTTATCCCGTTCATCGGCCTCGGCGGTGACTACACATGGCGCATCAAAGACAGCAAGGGTGACCCCGCTGCAGGAAGCTGGATCGGTGGCTGCGGCGAAAAGGGCGTGAAGACCGAACCCTGGTCACTCCCCGTTACCGCCGGTATCAATTTCCGTTTCCGCCTTTGCAAGTATGTAGACTTCTTCGCTGAAGCTCGCGCTACTTTCTACGGCGACAACTGGAACAACAGCTCCTATGGCAAGCCCATCGACAGCAACGTAGCTGCCCTCGGTGGTTTCAGCTTCAACATTGGTGGACGCAACTGGAACAGCTTCAACCAGTGCGACTACATGCAGCAGCTTGCTGACTGCATGGCAAAGAACGCTGCCATGACCGACGAACTCGCTATCTGCGGCGACGAACTCATGAAGTGCAAGAACACCCCCTGCCCCGAAGTGCAGCAGAAGGACTGCGTAAACGCTCCTCTGATGACCACCGTTCGCTTCACCATCAACTCGGCCACCATCATGCCGACCGAGGAAGTAAACGTTTACAACATGGCAGAGTGGCTTAAAGCCAACCCCAACGAGAAAGTTACCATCGTAGGTTATGCTGACCGTGACACCGGTACTTCCGAGTACAACATGAAGCTCTCCGAGCGTCGTGCCAACGCCGTTGCCGATGCACTCGTCAACACCTATGGCATCGACCGCGACCGCCTCACCATCCGTTACGATGGCTCCGACGTTCAGCCTTACAGCACCAACGACTGGAACCGTATCGTAATCTTCACTCAGAAATAATCGAAAAACACACGCAATGATATAGGTCTCCTGCCTCCGGGCAGGGGGCCTATGTCTTTTTTTCAAAATTTATCGCCTTATTACTTTGTCGGTTGAAGAATTAGAAGTAACTTTGCCGCATAAAACAGATAACCAAGAAATCTAAACTAAGAAAGCATGAACATTAATGAGATCATGGCCAACTTGGAGGCCAAGCATCCCGGTGAGAAGGAATTCCTTCAGGCCGTAAAAGAAGTTCTTCTCTGCGTAGAAGAGGTCTACAACCAGCATCCTGAGTTCGAGAAAGCTCGCATCATAGAGCGCATGGTAGAACCCGACCGCATCTTCACTTTCCGTGTAACCTGGGTTGACGACAAAGGCGAAGTGCAGAACAACATCGGCTACCGCGTTCAGTTCAACAATGCCATTGGCCCGTACAAAGGCGGTATTCGTTTCCATGCTTCCG
>CAJMDR010000254.1 GCA_905212215.1 uncultured Porphyromonadaceae bacterium | reverse complement strand
GGCGCGGATAGGTCTGCGACACGTCAATGTCCACGGGACCAACAACGTCGAAGCGGGGGTCGAACATACCCATCGACTGGTCGAAGAAATAGTCGCGAACGGAACCTGTGTAGACCTCCTTGGTGGGAATCTGCGCGTTGTTCATGAATCCGTCGTAGTTCTTCTTGGCCACCATGTCTGTGAAGATTTCATGGGCGTTGGTGTAGGAAAACTTGCGGTCGGTGAAGTTTACCAGAATTACGAGTCCGCGGAACTTCTTATAGTTGAAAAGACCCTTGGAGCCGTTGGACATCTGCGTCTGCTGACGGCGCATATTCGCCATCTGCTGCGACTGCACGGGGTAAACATTGGGGTTGCGTTTCAGATACGACTGCTCTGCAGGCTGCCTCTGCGTCGGGTCATGGGCAATCTGGGTGCCGGGCATGAGAGAGCCGTCGGCAGCGCTCACGGCATATACATAAGCACCCGCCTGGTTAAGTAGCACCGTGCGGCCATCGAGAGTAATGTTATAGTTATAGAATTCATCTCCTACCACACGGAGAGTGAGAGTGGAGCCGTCCGGCTGCGTTACCTTGCCGGGTTCAGGACAAGCGGGAACAGCCTTGGCACCTAAGACGGTGAGTGCCATGGCCAGCGCCACCATGAGTTTTTTCTTCATTTGTCTATATTAGAATTTGGTTAATCGAAGTTGGAACAGATTCAAAAACAAAAGCAACTCTGTTGGTTTGTTCAAGCGGTTTGTTCGTGTACTTAGCATCTGCAAAGTTAGCTAAAAAAACTTTAACTGCCAAATTATTTCCTAAAAACCAATTTTTGAGGGTTGGGAGAGCTGAGGGAGAGCTGAGAGAACCGGGAGCACTATGAGTACTGGGAGTACTATGAGTTCTATGAGGAGAATGGGAGGGTAAAGCAAAAGACCGCTAACTCGCTGGGAATTAGCGGTCTTCTGTGGTGTCACCAGGAATCGAACCGGGGACACAAGGATTTTCAGTCCTTTGCTCTACCAACTGAGCTATGACACCATCATGAGAATCTTTATCAATCTTGCCGGTCAATTTCTTGCGCCGGTTTGCGAGTGCAAAGGTAAGGGTAAATTTTGGTTCCTCAAAATAATCGGGTGTTATTTAAGTTTTTTTAAGGTTTAAATTTTAAAAAGAGGGTAAGGCTACTTGGGCTGACCGTAGTTTGAGCTACCAATAGCTTGGGCTGACCGTAGCTTCCGCCAAGCGGAAGCCGACGACTCAGGCGGGAATTTACGTTGAATTCGTTTTTGTAACTCCGAATTGTTTTGTCAATTCCATTGGCGGCTGCTCCGGGGAGCTGCCCTACAAACTTTGCCTTAAACTCCCGAAACTCCTTAAGCTCCCTAAACTCCCGGAAATTCAGGGAAGCAGGTCAAGCCAGTAGGCGGGGGTGGCGAGATGGGTCTGAGAAGGGATGTTGGGCGCGGTCAGGGTGAGGGTGAGCTGGCCGTCCGGGCTGTCGGGACTATATTCTGCTTTTGCGCCGGATGGGTTGCTGAAATAATAGGTGCTCAGCATGGCGCTCCCTTCAGTGTCCACATATCCTGTATATATGGAGCCAGGCATCTGGCGCATCTGTTGCGGCGAGGCGTATTCCGCCAGACGGTAGGCGGCGTTCTTGCCGGGCTTGCGGTTGAGGTCTATACGGAAGATTTTGCCGTCGTCGGTACGGAAGCATGTAACGGGCTGCCACTCTCCCTGCCGCATTCCTGAGGCAAGGCTGGCGATCTCTTTTTTCTGCAAGGAGTCCAGCATAGCTTTCTCTCTTGCCGAGAGGTATGGAATGTTGTATACCACATCTTCGTCGAGCCATACGCAGTCACCGCTTTCCAGCGACCATCCTCTCCAACCATACTCATTCCAGTCCGAAGGAATGGAGGTGAGGAGCAGATTACGGAGCGAGTCATCGACGAGGATGTTGTAGTAATTCTGCATCTGCGTGGCATCGGCAATGTCGTGCAAGGGATAAGGTCTCTCCAGGGGATATGCCACCAGCTCGGCGAAGATTTTGGCATCGTTCCGGTCTACTGCCTTGACGAGTTTCTTCACCGACTTCGGCAGGGAGTCGCTGTGCTGAATTGCCTCCATGTTCTCTTTCTCCGCTTCGGCGCCGTTCTTGTTTTTCGGCGAGCAGGAGGCGAGGGCTATAATGATTCCCAGGGCGAGGCAGATGTTTAGTATGCGTTTCATTTTCAATAAGGTACTAAGGTCAGAGGATTGTGTCGATGATGAAAAGGGTACGGAATTCTTCCACCCTTCTTCTGAGGAGTGATTTCAGGGTCTTTCCCTTATATCGGTTGTGTGCGATGTAATGCTTTTCTATATCTCTATCGCCCTGGGCGAGTTTTTTCACGACGGTAGAACGGCTCACGTTTCCGGGTCCGATGTTGTATGCCAGCGTTCCGAGCAGCAGGGAGTCCTTTCCGTATTTACGGAAGAAGGCGCAGTTTGCCAGAAGATCTTTCCGCAGCAGAGCGTCGGCTTCTTTTTCTGTCAGGGCACGGTTGCGCGGGAACTTTTCGCCACGCTGCACAAGGTGTCCGTATCCTACGAAGGGATAATGCCTCGGCTGGCTTATGCCCTCGTATTTTTTTATTATTACTACGGCTTTTTCAAAAGCTTCTTTATCGGCCCGCTCCCCTGCATTGTTTTTCAGCGAAGGAACATTCAGCATAAATCCTAAAGAAAGGAAGAGGGCCACTATAAATGATAATGTTGTTTTCATAGCTTCCTTTCTAACACCCTTTTATAGCAAATGGATTATTTCCCTACCTTAAATAAGTATAAATTTACAGGCCATTTGTAAAATTCAGATACATTGTGTACATGGCCAACGCTGCTGCCACGCTAACGTTGAGAGAGTGTTTTGTGCCGTGCTGCGGAATTTCGAGCACATGATCGCAGAGGGCCAACGCCTCTTCGCTCACTCCTTCCACTTCGTTGCCTGTCACAATGGCCACCTTTGTGTCTTTGTCCGGTCTGTAGCGGTTGAGAGGAATCGAGTCGTGGGTCTGTTCGAGGCCGCAGAGGGTCCATCCTTCGTCGCGGAGCTGACGGAGCACGGAGAGGGAATCGGGAGAATATGACCATTCCACAGAGTCCTCGGCGCCGAGGGCGGTCTTGTGGATGTCGGGATTCGGGGGTGTGGGCGTAATGCCGCACATATATATATGAGCTATCCGAAAGGCATCGGCGGTGCGGAGCATGGCGCCGATGTTATGCGCGGCACGCACATCCTCGGCCACCACGCATACCGGCAGCTTATTACTCTTCTTATACTCCGCCACGGAGATGCGGCAGAGTTCGGGCATACTCTTCTTTTTCATGAGAGTTCGAGCATACGCTTTATGGGGCGTACGGCCTTCTCCGCCAATTCCGTATCCACCTCCACGGCGGGCGAGAGGTCGCGCAGACAGTCGCGCAGCTTACTCAGGGTAATCATCTTCATGTACTCACATTCGTTGCACTGACATTCGGCATCTTCGGCTGGAGCGGCGAGGAAGCGTTTCTCCGGGCATTTCTTCTGCATCTCGTGCAGTATGCCGCTCTCTGTCACCACAATGAAAGTGTCGGCGTCGCTCTGTCGGGCATAGTCCAGCAGCTTGGCGGTGGAGCCTACCATGTCGGCGATGATCTGAAGCTGTTTCTTGCACTCCGGATGCACCAGTATCTTAGCGCCGGGATTAGCTTTCTTAAGGTCGAGGATAGCCTGCAGCGAGAAGCGGTCGTGCACATGGCAGGCACCGTTCCACAGCAGCATCTCCCTGCCTGTTACTGAATTGATGTATCCGCCAAGGTTCTTGTCGGGACCGAAGATTATCTTCTCATCTTCCGGCAGCGAGTCTATTATCTTGCGGGCGTTGCCTGAGGTGACCACAATATCAGTAAGGGCCTTCACCGCCGCGGTGGTGTTGACGTAGCTTATCACGGTATGTCCGGGATGCTCTTCAATGAACTTCCGGAACTCGGTTG
>CAJMDR010000253.1 GCA_905212215.1 uncultured Porphyromonadaceae bacterium | reverse complement strand
CACCCCGTACCCCATGTAGTTGGTGCCGGGGTCGATGCCCATGATGCGGTATGTCTCCTGATGTTGCATTTTTTTAAGCAGGTTGTTATCCTTTTGTTATTCGGAATAAAGACAGGCGCTTCTTCCGATATTTCAATATGTGGGATACCTCGCCGCAGCGGATGAAGATCCGGTAGTCGGAAGCATCCCGAATATGCATGCTGGAATATATTTCCGGCGTTGCATGGTGTTCGGGCCGATGGATGTCCGTAAGGCCGTGCTCGTGTTTTCGGGCAGGGGCGTTTCGGCTTTTTGCAAAGAACCGTTCCGGCGGCCCTGAGCGGAGGCGGACGGGTATCCCCGCGCAGGACGGATTACTCGGCGAGCAATTCGGCGACTTTGCTGCAAAGGTCTTCGCCGCGCAGGTTCTTGGCGACGATCCGGCCCTGGGCGTCGATCAGGAAATTCGACGGGATGCTTTGCACGGCATAGTCTTTCGCCGCGAGGTTGTCGAAGCCGTTGAGGTCGGTGGTGGAGCCGCCTCCACGTATTATCACCACGCAGTCGAAGGCATCGGCAACCATTTCTATCTTACCCAAGGCTTCCATCACCGTTGGAGCTGTGCGGTCTCCCTGCACTACGGCATCGAAGAGTACAGGATAGAAAACGAGACCGTAGGGGTTGTTGACGAGCTGATTCATGAAGTCCCCGTAACCTGCTGCTCCGGCGGCGGAGATTACCGCTATGCGTTGCGGCGCCACAGGCATCGGTCGGGTGCGGTTCAGGTTCAGAACACCTTCTTTCTGAAGCTGTTGCAGAATCTGGCGTCGTAACTGCTCCATGTCGCCCAACGTATAGTTGGGGTCGATGTCGGAGATGTTGAATGCCATGCCATATTGCTCATGGAACGAGGCGGAACCGCGCAGCATGACCTTTATGCCGGAACGCAACTCTATGCCGGCGGCACGGAACTTGGCGGCCACATTATAATAGGTATTGCGCCACAACGTGGCACGCATCTTGGCAATGGTCTGTCCCGCCTGGTTCTTCTCTATCAGCTCCATGTAGCAATGGCCGCTGACACGCACATCGCTCAGCTCGGCCACCACCCAGCGGTCGAAGAGATTACGATCGCTCGCCACAGCCCGTTTCACCATGGCGGCATATTGTGCCAGAGTAAGCGGTGCGGCGACGGTATCGAACAGGGAATTCATCAGTAATTACTGTTGTTTCTGTTCCCCGAGTTCGCGCAGAGCTCCTGTTGCAGGGTTGAATATGGCGAAAGCGGGAGCCTTCTTATTGGTGAAGAGTCCCGGATCAAGGGCGAAGGTGGCACCGAACTGGGCCATCTCCATGGTGGAGGAGAAAAGTTCCCTGCCGCCGAAGCTGATGGAGACGGTAGCGGTGCCGGGCAGGAGATACATCACACCGTCGCGCGGCATCTTCATAGGCTGCCCTTTCTCGTCCAAAGGAATTTCCGGGCCGTCGAGTTTCTTTATGTCAAGGTATACCGGTGCTCCCGAGAGGTCATCGCGGTTCACGAATCCGGCGAAGTCGCTGAGTCTTGCCAACACATACCGCCCTTCCTCGTCCGGCACCAAAGTGAAACGTGCCGAGCGGGTTTCGGTCATCTCTCGTCCACGGAAAGCGTTCAGCAGCAGTTCTTCCTGATGAGCGAGGGAGTTGAGCATCAGTTCAAGCTGTTTGCCATCGGTGGGCATATTGTCTGCATCGCCTCTTGTAAGGTCAATCCTTGACTGACGAATCTCGGCGAGACCCTGAGCCAGCAAAGCGGCTCTGCGGGCATCGCTCTGTGCCGAGCCGAAGTCCTCCGGGACATATTGCAGATATTCCGTAGCGGGAGGCATGAGCAGAGGCTCAGGATTCTGCAGCGGTTCCCATCCCTTGGGCATCTGCGCCTCGGTGTTAACTGCAAGCAGCATGCCGTCGTCGGCAACACAGAGCGAGAGGTTCTGGTTTGCCTTAAGCTGCATGCGGTAGATGGATGAGTCGTTGGCAATGCCATATTGGCGCACCTTCACCCCGGTAATGGTCCAGGACTCGGAGTCGGCGGAAATTACCTTGTCGGTGCCGATATATTTCGGCGCATACTGGTGGAAGGGACCCGCCTGACGCACGGTGTGGGTGGCGGTAATCTCCACTTCGAACGCGGTATTGGGCAAAGCGTATACCAGCCCGTATTCCGAATATCGGTCGGGAGTCAGGATGCGTGTCTGCTGTGCCATAGCAGTAGACGATGCTACTGCCAGCGAGCAGCATAGCAAGGGGTGAATGAATAATGAGAGGCGCATATTCTGTGGTCTGTTAAAAATCCGTGAAAGAGGTTGTGATTGATATTCAGCGCTTGTTTTCCTTGGAGGCGAGCACCGCGCTGATGGCCCTGCCAATATTCGTTACAATGTCGGAGGCCGTCAGCCCGAACTGTCCTAACTGGGCGGCCGCCAGATCGCCTGCCATGCCGTGGAAGTAGACTCCCATCGTTGCGGCGAGCTCAGGGCGGTATCCCTGGGCGGTAAGGGCGGCTATTACTCCGGTAAGCACATCGCCGGCGCCCGCGGTGGCCATGCCCGGATTGCCGGTGGAGTTGATGTGTACCTTTCCTGTGGGGCGGACCACCATGGTATGGTGCCCTTTCAGAACTATGATTATGTTGTAGTATTTAGCTTTCTCCACGGCTGTCTTGAGTCGTGCCTCGGCAGTGTCATGTTCGCCGAAGAGTCGGTCGAACTCACCTTCATGCGGCGTGATGACGGTCTTGGGGGGAAGCATGGAGAGCAATGCCGGGCGTTTGGCAATGCAGTTCAGCGCATCGGCATCGAGCACAAGAGGAGCGTCGGCATTCTTCAGCAGTGCTTCCAAAGCATCGATGGTTAGGTCGGCGGTACCTATGCCTGGACCGCATGCCACCGCCTGATGCTTGTGGTGCAGCCGCATATCGGTGATGAAAGCTTCGTTCTGGTCCGGCTCGAACATGGCGCAGGGAGTGGCGGTCTGCAGCGTAATCATTCCGAATCCGGCGCTGTGAGCCGTCACCAGGCCTGCTCCTGTGCGAAGGGCGGCCTGCGAGGCGAGGATGGCGGCGCCGAACATGCCGAGGCTTCCGGCGAAGATGAGTACCGAGCCATAGTCGCGTTTGCCGGTATAAGGCTGGCGTGGTTTCAGCATGCTGCGCACATTGCGCTCCTGAACGTAGATGTAATCCGTTGGAGTGGAGAGAATGGCATCGCGGTCAATGCCTATGTCAAGAATCTTCACATCGCCCACCACCTGGGCATTCTCCGGGAAGAAGAACGAAAGCCTCGGCTGCTGGAAAGTGAGGGTGAGGTTGGCGTGGACCATGTCGCGGGTAATGGTCTTGTTGTTCCATTCGCCGAAGAGTCCGGAAGGGATGTCAATGCTGATAACGTAAGCGCCTGATGAGTTGATGTAGCGTGCTACCGTAACGAAGCCGCCTTGCAGCGGAGTACGTAGTCCGGAGCCGAAGAGTCCGTCCACCACCACATCGCTGGGGCCGAGCACAGGAGGCACGAATTCTCTCTCCACCACGGTGAAGTTGACGCCTTCCACCGCCTCGAGTCTCTGTCGTTCGATGGTGCAGTCGTGGCTGAGATGCCCGGAGACGTTGAACAGGTATATCTCGATGTTCGAGTATCCTTGTTCAAGCAACAGCCTCGCCACCGCGAGGGCGTCGCCGCCATTGTTGCCGGGACCCGCCACCACCACTATGCGCTGGCTGGCATAGAAACGTTGCATGATCTCTACGGCAAGCGCCTGGGCGGCTCGTTCCATAAGGTCTATGGAACTGATTTTCTGGGCTTCGCAAGTGGCCTGGTCAAGTGCCTTGATTACGTCGGAAGTGAATATTTTCATCGGCGGGCGGTATTTGGAAATGCAAAAATAACAAATTTTTCCCGTGTCTGCAAGCGCAGTTTCGCTGTGCCGAATGTTTTAATCTCAAAGAAGGATTATAATCAAAAAGATAAAATTTGGCAAAATGACAA
>CAJMDR010000252.1 GCA_905212215.1 uncultured Porphyromonadaceae bacterium | reverse complement strand
GTGGAGAGCCTTGAGTGTCGGACAACCGCTCTCGACACCCGGAAGAAAATGCTCACGCAGGTAAACGAGGAGATACGGCAGCAGAACAACGAGCTGTATTCCGAAAACTCCCGGTTGACCGAGGCTAATTCTTCTCTCGCCGCCGAAAACAAATCGCTTGCCGATACCAACGCAGGACTGTCGGAGGAATCCGTCAGACTTGCGGAGCAACGGAAAGGACTTGCAGAGGATACCGACAGACTGACCGCCGAGAAAAAGGCATACGAGGCACAGACTGACGAGGCGAGAAAAGAAGCCCGAAACGCCATCCGTGAGTGTGACGAGGCAAAAGCCGAGCGGGATGCGCAACGCAAGGAACTCGGCAGCAACATCGCCAACATATTCACCGGGAGCAAGACCAAGAGGCTTGAAGCCGAGATTGTCAGAAAGGATAATGAAATCCGCGAGATGAAAGACCGTGCAGAGGCGCGGGAACGGGATTTACACCGTGAAATATCAAATCTATCGGATAGCCTGAGACGGCAGAAAGAACATGAGGCAGACACCGTCCGCAGCTATGAATGGAAGATTGGAAACTTCGTCAAGTTCTTTCCCGATGCGGTAGCCATGCTTCCGGCGATAGAGGAATGTCAGGACGTGGGATTGAATGACAACACCATAAAGGGGCTTCTCTCGATGAATGAATATGTCTTAAAGTTCGGCACCACACTCTATTATCCGTTCCAGCGGAGAAAGGTGGACGCTTCGGGGGTAAAGGTACAAATCAAGCGAGACCCCACGGACAACAAATTCCATCTCCATGTCAATGGCACCCGGATATTCCAATGGCTCAAAGACCAATGGCAACGGCTGACACAGACGGTAAAGCGAGGCTTCGGAATAAGATAAACAACCGTACACATTACAAGGGCCACTGAGAACAGTCAAATTTTCTCAGTGGCTCTATAATGGTTAATTCAAATCAGCTCCTTCATTTAAGAATTGCACTCTGTCCAGTACCAGAGCCACTGACTTCATTACCCCGTTGTATCTTTTTACCGTATCCGAAAGTATAAGTTACAGAGAATTGGAAACGCATATGCTGCGCTGTTCCATATGTGCGTCTGTCAAACTGATAGTATTGGCTGGTTAGTGTCTCACGGGATGATTCCCAGCTTGAACGAAGAAAATTGTAAGCTGTCGCAGATGCTCTCCAAGCCCCTTTGCCATATCCAATTTGAAGCTGGTATCGTGAGGGTGTCCTATCCTTTATTCCGGATGTCTGGCTGAGGTCTTTCCGTGGAGTGGTATACCATCCAAAAAGGTAAAAATTGCCAAAATACCATGTGAGTTGTGCCGTGCATTGTAGTCCGTCCATCTTTTGCGCGTATTCGCCTGTCGTGGAATAGTGCGTGTACATGGGGCTAACCCGTGCAATTAGTTTGCCTCCGAGAAATTTAGCAGTGGCGTTTGCCGTTACCGTAGTCCAGCTGAAATTACCATCGTTGAGATATTGCCGCAACATCGTGCCATTCGGAGCTGTGGGAGTATAAATAGAGGTTACACGGTTGTCTGCTATGAAATAAGCCCCATTCAGAGAAAGTTGCCATTTATTGTTCGGAAGCCATGTATATGTAGCATCGGCCCTATGATTCCAATAGTTGTCAAGTCCGGGAGTTCCGGCATACCACATCAATTCATCCTGCTGAAGCTTATTAGGGCTCTTTTGGTAAGTATCGGGAACCTGCTTGCCAAAAGCGTATGTGACTTCAACCTGATTCTTATCGTTGGGAGAATATGTGCCGAAAATGTTTCCTTGTGGATAATTGTCTTTTATTCGTGTGCCTGATAGATTTACGTCAGCATATACCCAGCCCACAAGACCGCCCGCAGACCATTGGCTTTGCTGATAAGTGTATTTCACGCCTGCCATATATCCCCAGATGTCGTAATCCTGATGCGACGGCGAATTCCCAAAATAATTTATTTTGGTTGTCGAATATTCAGCGTGCATATACGGCATCAAACTGTTATGATTATTGGGATTCCATACGAGGCATGGCGTGGCACTCACATAGTGCATATCCTCTTTCGCATCATTGATAATACGGAAATCATTGTCTGTGTAATCCGAATTTGATGTGTTATGGTCGTAATTATAACGTGATTCTATGTTCATACCCAATTTCTCGCCGAAGGAGCGATAAATCTCAAAATTATAATTAAGACTGAAGTTATTGCTTGAGGCGACTGACTTAGCTGTCGAACCGGGTAAGAAATCATTTGCATATGTCAGTGATGTTGTGGCATCATTACGCGGTATAGAGGTGAATGCCAACGACAGCGTATTGGAGATTTGTGTCTTGTCTGTATTATATAATGCACGAAACGTTATGTCATTGCTATTGTTTCGGTAACGGAGAGCAGCGGGAATGGAAACTCTCTCAACGGTCTGCGGCCCCTTACCATATAAATCCGGGAAACGAAAAGTTTCGGTTGACTGTGTCCCTGTGTGTCGGTTTGTCAGATAAATTTCATCCGCATAGAGGTCAAAGGTCATTCGCTTGTAGGAAAATTTTGAATAAACCGAGGCCTCCGAGCGATTGACGCCAAACCATTTGTCTGCACTAAGTTTTGTATAGCCACCCCATTCATATTTCTGCATTACGAAATTTATGACATATTGCGCCCCTCTGAATCGCGGGTCAGTGGGATAAATGAGATATTCGACCTTCTTTACATCAGTTGTGCGCATTCCGCTCAAATCTTGAGCAGAGGCAGCGACATAGTCTATAAATATTGAAACGGCTTGACCCGAAACAGTCTTTACATTTTGACTTGCAGGGTCAACATTGAGCTGGGGTATTGCCATCTGACTCAACAGCGATATAGCATCCGAAGCTGTATTCTTTTGCCGCGACATCGGAATGTAAGTGGAAGATGTTGATGAAGTCCGCTGATTAGAAGCCTCCACAACGACCTCATTAAGTTCTTTTCCCTCTATGCTATCCGGAATTTCTGTTTGAGAATATCCCAAAAGAGGAATAAGAAACAACGAAGATAGTATTACTTTACGCATAATCATTCGGTTATTAATTTACCCTACAAGAAGCGTGAGCAACTATGTCACGTCTTGATAGGAGGCCCTGAGAAAGCCTGTGAGCAGATATAACAGTAGCAGCCCACGCTATATGCGTGAGAACCACTATGCTTTCTCTGCTCGGTTGAAAGTTTCTCAGGTTTCCTACCATAAGATAAACATAATGCTTCGTTTCCAAAATGTAGTGGAATGACCTGTGTCAATTCGACTGCAAAATTAGCGATTTTTTCTCAATGAACAGCCGTTCAGAGCCTCAAATCTACTGCGACTATGAGAAAAAGAATCGAATTAAATATAACTAAGTCCCCTTAAAAATCCATAAATCCTTTTATTCCATTTCCTCTAATTATCGCAATAAGTACATTTTTAGTACGCTTAAAATATGGCTATTTGCTGATATACAGCATTATAAATATCTTACATCAAAACACAGTATGTCCTGCCTTTCAAGCTCATTCGGACGAAGATACTTGAACAGCAGATACAGTTCCGTCAGACTGTTGGATATGGTTGTGCCACTGAGAAAAGTAGCTCCCAAATCCTTGCCGGTCCGCTCCTGAATGGTTCGGATTGCATACAGCAGGTTGAGTGCCCTCTGGCTTCCTTCCGAGTTGCCTAATCCTGCAATACGGTCGTGCCGGGTATTAAACATCAAGTTCTTGAACTGGTGCGACTCATCAACGAAGATGTGGTCGATGCCCATCTGCTTGAAATCTACTACATTGTCCTTGTTCTGATCCATCTGGTATTGGATGGTGGCTATCTTGGCGGTCAGGTTCTCCTTACGCTTGATAAGACCTTTGAGCATACCACGGCTGATGTCGTGGCCCTGCTGTTTCAGCACTTCCAAATTTTCCTCGACAGTATCAAGTTCCGCCTGAAGAATCTGCTGCTGCATCTCCGGCGACTGTGGAATCTTGCCGAAC
>CAJMDR010000251.1 GCA_905212215.1 uncultured Porphyromonadaceae bacterium | reverse complement strand
CTCAATGTCGATAGTCTCCTTGCGGTACTTCTCAATCATCGCCGAGATTTTCTTCTGAATGTTCGGTATCGGTTCAATTCCGAGCACACGCGGATCATCGGTAGCGGTGAAAGGCTGCACAAGAATCTGGTCGAGCGGAATGGCCTGTTCATCCTCCAGATCAACGCGGTTGAGCTTGCCATAGGCGGTAGCGGCGCGTTCCATCGTCTTACTGTCCTTACGCTTCTCCGCCATCTTGTAAGTGGCGATAAGCATTTCATTGGTGCGCCAGCGGTGGAAGTCGCGAGATGCAGAGCCGAGCATAGGGAGCAGCGACTTCACCACGGCGAGGTCAGAATACGCCGTCGTGCGATGAATCGGGTGACGCTGACATTCCTCGGCCACGAACTCGCGGTCCGTTCCGTCTGGGTTAGAGATGAACCAGTTGTACATCTCCCGCACCCGCAGCACCTTCTCCACCATCAGCGCCGGGAACCGTTCACGCAGTTCAGATTCCTTGGTAAACAGCTCAGCGCGGCAGACCTCAATAGCGTTAGGATAGGCCATAAAGAAGTGAGGATTTAGGATTTGGAATTAAAAATTACACTACTCGTCATCTTCCATATCCAATAGATTGCGGTGAGCATTCTCGATTGCGAGCGGTGAGCCGACCTTAGCCAGCATCATTTCCTGGGAATGCAGCTCCACCTTGGAAGTAGCCTTGCCACGGCGATACGCCTTGCTGACATCAGAACTGCGGTCAGCGATGTCGGAGCGCAGCACATCAGCAGGCACATCCAGAATGGCGGCTATGTCGGAAATTTTCAGATAGATAGAGGCAAATTCCTCAATCTTTTGCAATACGGGCTGCGAATAAGTCATGAAGAGCTACGCTTTTAAATTTAATCAGATCCTCTACCTGGCCGAGCAGCCTGTCGAAGATTGCCTTGTCGGTAGAGATAAACGCCGACTCATGGCGATTACCGCGAGTCAGGTTCTGAGAAGTTATAACCGAAACCGTGTCACCGGCCACCGACTTCACCAGCAGAATCTTGCTGTGGTTGTCGGCAAGATAAGTCCGCTCAATAACCTGCGTGATAAAAGACCATAGCCTGAGAGTCTTTTGCGTCGCCTTGTGATCCAGTACAAGGTTTATGCGCGATACCTTCTTATCCCTTGTGATGAAATACAGCCTTCGCAGGAACTCCTCCGAGATAGAGAAAGAAGTCTGCCAGACCTCCGAGACGCCGACCTGGCCGAGAATCCATTCAAGGATGTCGGCCACCTGCACGGCATTGGAGAGGTACGCCTGAAACGGCGTCACCTTCAGAGGCCGGAGGATTCTGTCAATGCTTACGTTCCTTTTCATCCGGCTTACTTACAGGGAGGACATAGTGGTCGTAGGCCTCCCAGTTGGCATGAAGCGTCTTATCGAGAGCTATCAGCTCCTTGAGGAAAGGGAACCGT
Source organism: uncultured Porphyromonadaceae bacterium (assembly GCA_905212215.1). Lineage (GTDB taxonomy): Bacteria > Bacteroidota > Bacteroidia > Bacteroidales > Muribaculaceae > Lepagella. The sequence goes on along the minus strand of CAJMDR010000251.1, from coordinate 2,576 downwards.
TCCGAGTCCGGGCAAGTTGAGTTTTCCAGCGAGAGCGAGCGCAGACGGAGATGCAGTTCCCGCATTCTCCGCAGCAGAGACAGATTCTCCACGAACTTCGCCTTGATGTCGTCCGGAAGATCCTCATGGTCCTCTCTCTTACCGAGCCTGCGTTCCTCCTCCGGTTGCGTGGAAGCCTCGTCAGTAAGGTTATTTTCCTCTGCGATTTTCTCCACTTTGGCCGCCATTTCCTCTACCTGCGCATGAGTGAGGTCCTGCACCCGGAAGTTATAATACGTCTGAAGCTGATACTCGATGAACTCCGCCTTGGCCTTCGGGTTTACGATAATGTTACGGTACATTATCTGATTTCCCGAAAGCTTCAGAAGATAAAGAGCGCCTGCCGAATAGTCGCGCTCTTCAGCAGGAGTTTCAAGCCATTGCTTTATCTTTTCAGTAAATTTATAGTCCATTAAAAAGAAAGTTCACAGGTAATACGCTGCGAACTTACTTTTTTTGCGGAGTCGTCCAAAAGACGATGTTATTCTCTTATAGCCTGAAGCATCAACATCAGATGGTGCCTTATGAAATCGAATCTAAAATTAATTTTCGCTGCATCACCTAATTGATATTCGCTGATAATGCCATCTTTAACAGCAGTCCAGGGTTTAACTGTTAAAAACTTAGCATCTTCAATAATAGGATTTATTGTCGCGATAATTAAACTATTATCGTAATAATCAGGTACTCTTATAAAAGTTGAGTAATAATATTCATTAGCTACTCCTTCAGTTACATAGCCATTCGTTTGCTTTGTAATGATAGTATTCAGTGTTTCCCCGAACCTATTAACAGCTTCGGAAAGCTCATCAGCATATACTCCTATATATGAAAATAGAAGTACTGCAAAAATCAATAATCGTTTCATGAGTGCAAATTTACAAAAAAGATTGAATTAGTTTGAGATCTCCATATAAAAATATTATCTCAAAGAATCACTTGTACTAATCCGTGCGTTCTTTTAAGTAAAATTGCCTTTGAACGAATCTTGGGAAAGAAGCGTCAAGATAGGGGATGACGAGCGAAAGTGTTTCGATATTGTCCAACATCTCGCCCAACTCAATAGCCCCTATCTTGACGCTTATTTTAATAAAATGTGTCTGACGAATTATATCATTACGGTTCCACTACGGAAGCATTTCCGGAGCAGTCAATCTCGCCGTCCTCAGTCTCCAGCGTTCCTACATAGAAAGGAGCGGGCACCTCGTCGGTGACTTCCACATTGATAGTGGTGGAAGTGTTTCCGGTGGCACCCTGACCGAGATCCTGGGCCACCGTGCCCTTCGTCTGCCACTTGTCGTTGCCGAGAACACGGAAGTTCCCCTTCATGTCCTCTACGATGAACACATTGTCGGTGTTGTTGATGTAGGCGGCGGCAGCGGAAGCCTCCTGACCTACACCGGGATGCACGGCGACAAGCTTGTTGAGCTGCGTCTGGGATGGAAGTTCACCCTGCGCCTCGGAAGTGAGCTGCGACTTGTCGGGGAGAATGTCAATGTATTTCCACGTAGCATCTGCTGCGAGGGTGTAGCTGCCCTTGAGGATTGCCGAAGTTGCGCGTCCATTTTCGTCGCGCGGCAACTGCGGGAAAGCGACGATGAACTGCTTTGAGATATAGTATATCCTGCGGCGAACGCCCGGCAGTTCCGGCGTACCCTGGCACCATGCCAGAGACTGCTGTATGCTGGTACAATTTTTCTTAGCCATGGCGAAAAGGAATTAGAGAGTGATTTCAACCGTTTTGAAGCGGCGTTTGTCGATAGACTCGAACTGAACGCCAAAGAACATCGTGGCAATGTAGGAGAGGATGAAAGGAGCATACTCCTTCACCATCACATTCTCCACGTCACCCATCTGGTCGTAGCCTACAAGCATATTCGACTTGGGAGAAACGTGCATGAACTTCGAGCCTGCCTTGTTGTAGAGCGGGCAGAACTTCAGCAAGCCGTTGGAGCCTTCCACGGCGCCGTGACCATACTGGGTGTTGTACGGTATACCGCTGTGAGTGAGCAGATAGCCTTCGTTGTATTTGTCCACGAAGTCCTGCGAGCAGTAGAGATAGCATTCCTGCGAACGGAGACGCGGGTCGAGCGAGAAAAGAATATTCTTCGCAATGTCCACGGCGTTGGCGGAAGTTATCTTGTCGGTAAACTTCATGTAGTTTCCTTCCGACTCGGCGATTTTGCCTGTCTTGATTTCATTCTCCGTGATGGTGTCGAAACCATCGAAGAGATCCTTTGTGGTGTTGCCTGCGGCATTGCGTACACCGTTCCATACCGCATCGTTCAGATGCTCCGAGAGGTTCTTGGCAATCTTCGCCAGGACGTGGCGCGCCGTAGGCGTGGTCATCTGACCGTCGCCCTTGGTGGCTCCTGTGCCGAGCAGCGTGGAGATGGCGCTGTTAGGCTCGAAGTTAGCCACTACGGAACCGAAGTTTGTTTCCAGATCGCGGAGCTCTATGCCGAGGTTGTATTCCACGGCACGTTTCGGGTTATAGGGAGCGAACTGAGCGTCACCCGTAAGGTTACCCACGCGCT
>CAJMDR010000250.1 GCA_905212215.1 uncultured Porphyromonadaceae bacterium | reverse complement strand
CTCCAAGTATATCTCCTGCGCGTTGTTGGGACGGTTGACAGATTCGCCATCGTGTAGAAAGTCAGTCATTTCAATGCTCAGAAGCAAAGGTTCTTTTGCAAATTTCACGTTGAACACGTAGTAGGCACCATCTTCAGTGATTACCGAGAGGTTTGTTTCCTGCTTGAACGACTTGAAGGCGGATTTTACGCGCAACACGTTCTTCGCACCGTCGGCGAGTCCGGCGACAAGGTTCTCATTGCCGAGGTCACAATATACTATTTCCGACGGGAAAATAATATGTGTAGTTTTCTCGAAACATACTTCCAGTGCGTGAGGCGGAATCATCCGGTCGAAACCCACTTTACGGGTCAGACCGTCGAACCTATCGCCGTCGGTGTAGTTACTGCCATACACGTTGATCTCGTGTTTTGCAACCTCGGTTGAAGGTTCTGTTTTATTGTCGCCTTTGACATTCTTGGCATTGGCGACCGCTCCCATGCTGATAACAGCGACGGCAGCGAGGATGAAAGTTTTTATCGTCATTTATATTATTTAATTTCGTTAGACATCTTCCGGCTGATGGAGCATCACCCGATAGCCGGCCTTCAGGTGGACTTTTACTGTACGTAATTTCTTGTTGAGATACTGGCTGATCCCATTTATCAGCCCGCGTCCTACATCCGAGGCAATCTGCGCACCGGTATTGGTGGTCAGATTGATGGAACTGCCCATTGTCGAACCCATATTGGCGCCAATCTCATGGATTGCGTCCGATTCCATTGAGTTGGGAATGTTGACACCTTCCTGGCCGTCGGAATCGAAAACCTGCAAATCCACCTCATAGACTGAACCGTTGGCTTCAATCGATGAAATCTCGACTTCAAGACGCTCACCCTGCAGGCGTGCCTGACCAACAATCACGGTATTCCGGGGAATCAGGCTGTTCCCGACCCACATCGGTTCCGTAAGGCGCAGCTTCACCGACTGACCGCTGATGACGCTCTGGTCGCCGGCAACCACTGCGGCGATAGTGTTCTTCTGAGTTATCGCTTTGCTGCCGACCGAAGTGGTAAAGGCTCTGTCCGATGAGGTGCTGAGAGATGACACCACATTGCGTTTGACCTGAGCGACAGGCAGAACGTCCCGTTTGCCCTTCTCTTCCGTATCGGTTCGGGGAGGATAATCAACACCATTGCCGGCTCCCATATACTTCGCGGCGAGCTGGTAGGAGCGCTCCATCAGTTCAAGTTCATCGGGTTGGACCTGTTGCTGTGCCAGCGTGTTCTGTGTCTCCAGTTCCGCAATCCGCTCCTGTAACGCAGCGACCTCCGCTGAATTTGAGGAATAATCAGGGACATAAAAGTCCTGCAACGAAGTCTGAACCTGCTGATACTGTTCAGCCGACTGTTCTATTGCAGATGATTCGTCAACAGCGGCAGAGTCCGTGACATTGGCTATTGTATCCAGAGTGTTGATTACTACCTGTCGTTGTTCTTTTTCCTTGGCGGCATCGGCGGCCTCATACTCCTGAACCTTCGTGCCGATTTTCTCGCTTTCTCCGGCAGGAATCTCCGTGTTGAAAGCGTCTCCTATCTTCTTTTCACTGCCATTGAGATTGGTGTAGAGAATCCACAGAACCACGACCCCGGAAAGAATGGCTGCGGGTAATACCACAAGATATTTCATCATCTTCTGACGTTCAGCCGGGGTCTTGGGCTGAAAGTATGAGTTAATCTTCGCTTTCCATTCCTGCAATGTCATAAGCATAATGAGTTTTGTTATACAATTCTTCCGGAGGGTAAGCCGTATCTTTTACCGAAGACTCCGGAATATCGAGGTTATAAAGGTGTTCCACCTCATACTCGAACACAGCCCTCCGCGCTCCCATCTTGTAGCACGCGTTGCCGAACACGAAGAATGCAATCAGTACAAAAGCTGACAGTAGTACGGTAACGACCATCAGCCGTTGATTGCGGGGCATATTGTCGCAGACCTGTCTGATCTTTGCGCCGAATTTACCCTTTGTCCCCCGCCAGACCCGGTCAACGAGCCGGGCGAGAGGAGATTTGTATTTCGTCATATTTATCGTTTAGTCGTTATTATATCCTTGTTTTCAAGAATGTTGAAACCTTCTATGATAAACCCGTTGGGATTGTCGTCCGAGCGTGACACATTGGAGAGACGGCATATTGTCACCAATGTACGCTTGGTTACATTCGACTCACGGATAATCATCTGCTTGGCATAGGTTTTGGCTGTATAGGGATAATTGTTAAAATCACACACGACGCTGTCAACCTGCACAACCTGATTGATATTCCCCGCTATGATGCGGTTGTAGTAACCTTTCTCCGAAAAATCGGTATAGTAGTTGTAAGCCGATTTATCGCTCAGTATCAGGGCACGGTTGATATTATGCTCGATAGCTGACTTGTCGGGCGAAAGGTTGAAGAACAATTCATGAAAGCGGCGCACATGTTCGCGAGCCTCGGCCGGGCGGTTCTGCTCCATATCCTGCGACAAGGCAAGCATCAGGGACTTGCCATTGTCGAGGACATAGATTTTCTCACGCTGCTTTTCAGCGAAATTGAAAACCATAACCAGAGACACTGAAACAACCACCGCACACATCGCTACGAACACAATTCCGAAAAGACGAATCTGACGGAAAGAGGTCTCAATGTTTTTTAATGACTTAAATTCCATAATTTTAATTGTTGATTCTAATCTTTGAGAAACCGGAAAATGTGACTGATTACATCTACCGTCCATCCGTTGCCGAGCATACGGTAAATATCAGCCTCGCTGCATATCCATTCATACCATTCAGGGATGGTCTGCAAACGGCACCATTCCTTAGGGGTTAGATGGCGTAAGATTATGTTTCCACCTTTAATGAGCATACATACGCTTTGATGACTTGCCGTTGCCCGTACACACGCTCCCTTACCACTTACCATAGGACGGAATCCGCTGCCGGATTTCCGGGAATCTATCGTGCCGGATATAATATCTGAATCAGACTTCACGCACTTAAAGACAATCACCATATTATCTTTCTGGACGGTGGTCAGGGTATTGGTCTTGCCGTCAGTACGAATTTCTGGATTCTGTTCATTGCGTCCTGTTCCGGGATTGAATCTTCCCCTGAAAGCAACGCAATGTGGAACTCCGTTTATTACCGATTGCGTTGTGGCGGATGTCCCAGCATTTTCAAAATCGAGTCTAACCAGATGACTTATCTGCTTTTGCGAAAGATAATATCGTCTGTCAACATCGTTTTCCAAGATGTCTTTCAAAAAAATCCTCCTGTCTTCCGGTTGGGGAATATCGGAATACACTTCAGTGAAAAATAAATTGGTCACTGATTTTGTGCGGATATTTGTCCAGTACATCCTGACACGGTTCTGGGCCGATACCAAAGCGGAATTTATCATTACCGGAAACAATCCCATTTGTTCAGTGATTACATTCTCACATTCTTTCAACATCCTTACATTTTCCAATAAGCTTTATATTCTTTTCCTGTGCAAGTGGCTCCAGATTCGCCAATACCTCATCAACAAGTGCATTAACTATAATCGTCTCATCACGTCCCACTGTCTGAAGCTCGCTCATGTCAAGGAGCGTTTTTACCATTTTACTAAGTCTTTCATTCTGTTCAGTAACCATCTTTATCGTCTGTATAGTATCTGCATCATTACCTGGATGCTTGCCAGAATTATATAAATCAAGCTGAACCTGCATTAATGATAATGGAGTCCGAAGCTCGTGTGCCGCATTCTCAGTAAACTGCCTCTGTATCTTAACAATAGCAAATAAAACATCATAGTGCTGTTCATTACGACAAACAGCCCATTTTCGAAATGGTCAGATATACAGACTTAAAGACCAGATGCAGTATATGGTTGAAGAGATTTAAACTATATAAAAATATCATATAAGAATGTAGGTTTTTCTACATTCTTATATGATAAAAAAGCTACATTTTTATATTGACATTTGCATCAACAATACTATTAAAATGGATCATCTGTATTCC
>CAJMDR010000249.1 GCA_905212215.1 uncultured Porphyromonadaceae bacterium | reverse complement strand
GGGATATGGCTGCCGCGCTTTACAACCACTATGTCTCCTTTCCGCAGTTCTTTGCTACGAATCAGTTCTGTGGCGCCGTCGGCCTTCTTGCGCAGTGCCACATCGGGTTGCAGCTGCATCAGGCCGCGCAACGCCGACCCGGCGCTGTGGCGTGCCCGAAGCTCCAACAGTTTCCCGGTAAGCACGAAGGTGACTATCATGGATGCACCCTCGAAATAGAGCGATGCCCCGAGACCTCTCTCCTCCCAGTATCCGGACCAGAGAAGGGTGAAGAGCGACAGCAGGAAACTTACTGCCGTGGACACCGCAACAAGGCTCTCCATGGATGCGTGGCCGCGGAAAAGATTGCGGAATCCGACGGTATAGAAGCGTCCGCCACATACCAGCATCACCAACAGCGTCATGGCACCCACCCCCCAGTCAACAATCGTTGAATGTATGATATGAGTCATGCACACCGCCACGATGGGCACCGTCAGCACCCATGCCAGCGTCACCTTGCGCTTCATGGCGCGGTATTGTTCCTGTTCTAACTTTTCTTTGGCTTCTATGGCCTCTTCTTCATCAGCACTGTATATGAGTTCGTAACCGGCGTTTTTTACCGCCTTCGCCATCGTTTCCGGCGAAGTGACGGCAGGATCCCAGCTCACAAGAGCCGATTGGTCGGCGAAGCTCACTTCCGCCTCTTTGACTCCTTTAAGCTCCTGTAGGGTCTTCTGGACGGTGCCTGCACAGACTCCGCACATCATCCCCGAAACCGGCATACGTCGTTTTATTTCCTTACTCATGGTCTCTCAATAGTATTTTTATGACCCGAATGTCAGTCCAATGGTTTCCTGATGCGCCATGCCATGGGGTAGAGGTTGTTGCAGCGGTTGCCGATACGTTTCAGCCATCCCAGCGGCACTCCCTGATACGTGGCAAGGAGGAGAGCGTTGCCCCCTTCCGGTACCGTTGTCTCGAAATCAGTCCTCCGCGCAAGATAACGCAGTGCATCGGTCCTGCTCAGGTCCATTTCCTCGAAACAGCCGCGTTTCAGCCGTTGGCTCATGGCGACTTCGTGCGTAGGTTCCCAGCCCCGTTTTCCTTTCGTGGCAATCTTAGTGCCGGCGGAAAGCACTGTGGCTTTGGCGAGGATTTCTTCTGCAAGTGCCTTATGTTCATTACCAATCGCCCACACGGCATCCTCCGTGGAGAAAAGGATCATGCCCTCGGCGTCATACCAGGAGAATTGCGAGGCATCGGCTATCTCCACTAATTTTTTACGTCCTTTGCCCCCTTTTTGTTTACGCTGGGTCTGTTCAGCGCAGGATGGCTTCTGCAACAGACAGAAGAAAAATCCTTCTCCCTGCACTTTGTGTGGAAAGAAATGGCCCTCGTACTCCATTAATCCCTCTATCCGGGTCATGCCATGTTCTCGGCAGAGCCATTCCACATTCTCTTCGTTTTCCTCGCGGTTGAAGGTACAAGTACTGTATATCATCCATCCTCCCGGACGCAGTGCTTTTATTCCCTCCTCAAGAATCTCCCGTTGCAGCGCCGCACAGCTTTTTACCAGTCCTTCGCTCCATTGCTGCCGTGCCGCCGGTTCACGGCGCATCATTCCTTCCCCGGAGCAGGGTACATCCGCTATCAGCAAGTCAATACTTCCTTCAGTGGCACTGCATATCCGGCTTACTTCTCCCTGGGTGACGATTACATTCTTACGTCCCCATTTGGTGAGGTTTTCCTCTAAAATGGAAACCCTGCGACGGTCATATTCATTGGCAATGAGCAACACATCTTCCGGCAGCCGGTCGATTACCGCAATACTCTTTCCCCCCGGAGCGGCACAAAGATCCAGCACCCTCCTTACTCGTCCACTCATCCACTCCTCCACTCTTACCGCCCCTTGTTCCACCGCCATGGATGAAGGTTCCTGCACATAATACCTACCCTGATGCCAAGCCGGGTCAAGCGTAAATTCAGGGCGTTGTGGCAGACGATAGCCTCGCTCCGACCCTTCCACACGTCCCATTCCCGGCCATAAGTCGGGAGCTTGTTTTCCCGGATTGAGACGCACACCCGTAACAGGCATTTCTTCGAGTGCTTCACAGAGCGCTTTAGTCTCTGCGGTGCCTATTTGCTCTTCCATGCGTACGATAAAGCCCTCCGGAATCTTTACTCCGGATTCATTCCCCTTCACTCTTCGGGTGCTTTCCCCATCCTTCTTTTCCATTTTGCAAAATTAAGAAAATTCCCCAAACCAGCCTCAATTTTTCTTTTTCATCACTATCAAAAAACCGGCCCCCGAAATCGGAGGCCGGTTACACTTTTGGTAGGATCAGTGACTCTGAATCACTATTGATGTCATTTCAGTTATTTCACTATGAGCTTCACTACGCCCTTGTTCACACGTACCATGTAAACGCCGGGAGCTACCTCAACCTTAAGGTCACCCTTCGGTATGCCGTTGAAGAACTCAACGCCGTTAACTCCTACTATGGCTTGCCTTCGGCACCGTTGACTGTGATGAAGCCGTTGCCTGCTGTTACGCTTACGCCAGCCTCAATCATGCCTACGCCGGCATTTACTGTTACTTTGACCGGAGCGGATTCCTCGCCGTCGCTGTAGACTGCGGTTACATAGTAGTTGTTGTTACCGGAATGAGGATTGTTGTCGGTGAAGGTGGTGGAGGTCACGAGGTCGCTGTTCAGCTTCTCGCCGTCGCGGTATACATTGTAACCGGTAACGGACTCGGGAAGTCCCTTGAAGGTGAAGTCGTCGAGCATGAGCATGAACTTGCCGGCACCGTTGTTGCGTACTGCGAAGTACTTGGCTCCGGCGGGAACTTCGATGGTGTACTCTGTCCAAGTCTCGGGAACGGAAGCTACCTGTTGTACGGAGGTGAAGCTTGTAGTGTTCTTGTCGGTAGTGGAGTAGAGCAGTTCCATGGTCTCGGGATAAGACTTGCTGTAGCTTCTTGCCCAGAACTTGATGGTCTGCTTGGTGCCGTCGAGCTGCGGTGAGATCAGCCAGTCGTCTACCTGGCTGTCATCGTAGTTGAACAGAGAAGCGAAGTACTTGGTTCCGCTGTGAGCCTTGAAGGTCTGGTTCCATGTTGACTCGTCGGAAGCGTCGAATACGAACCACGAGCCCTTGCTCTGTACTGCGTTGTTGGGGATTTCCTTGTTCTGGAAGCCGCCGCGCGGTTTCTGGTCAACGTCAACGAAAGTCCAGCCTTTCACACTCTGGTTCTCCCATGAGGGAAGATTCTCGAGGTCGGCCATGCCGGTGGAGCCGCCTGTGATAGTCGGGGCTACCCAGTTGAGCTCGACTTTATTGTTGGCGAACTGGCCCTTCAGGTCTTTCGGAGCTGCCTTCTCGGTGTAAACACGGCTAACGGTTACCTCGTCGGAGGTGTTGTCTGCGTTGTTCAGGTCCTGGGTGTACTTGGCGACAGCGTGATAGGTTGCGGAAGCGTCAGCCTCGTCGAAGCCAAGTTTCACGGGAGCGTTGAAGGTGGAAGTGGCACCAGGAGCGATGGCTACGCCCTTGATGGTCTTGAAGGGTTCGGAAGCGTTGCCGCGGTAGAACTCTACGTTGTAGTCGCTTGCGGGATTGCCGCCACGGTTCTCAACCTCTACGCTCACTGCGAATTCCTCGTTGGGCTTCACGGTAGCGGGAGCGGAGATGCCGGAGATGCCAAGGTTGTGTGCGAGGTCTTCAGCTACCTGGAGCTTGTCGAACATTACATAGATGTAGTGCTTGCAGGTTCCTTGTACGCCTACCTGTACCTTCTTGCCCTTGTATGCGTTCAGGCTGACCTTGATCTGTTTCCAGACTGCGGTGTCGCCGCCGCAGAGCTCGTTCACGGTGCCGTGTTTGAGAACGGTCCATTCTTCGGTGCCTACTTCGCGAATCTTGACGTCGAGTTCGTTGATGTCATACTGTACTGCGCCGTCCTTGATGCTTACGATGTTGTAGGTGTAGAAGGAGAATGCCGGGTTGGCGGCGTTGGTGAGGTCGATCTTGCCGGTGAATACCATACCTGCGTCGTTGAGGTACTGCATCTTGCCGGAGATG
>CAJMDR010000248.1 GCA_905212215.1 uncultured Porphyromonadaceae bacterium | reverse complement strand
GCCAGCCACAGTAAGCTGACACTTGATTCCACCCACGCCATTCACATAGATTCCGTGCGTCTGAACACTATAGGCAGTGTCTGTCTGGTATTCATCATTCCATGGAACCTTGACGTTGTACTCAAGGTTGTCCACGCACCTCAGATATACTTTGAAGTTCTTTTCCGGCCAATGGAAAACTACCTCTTTGTCACTGCGCAATTCATTGCCGAGAATAAGGTAATTGACTATGTATCTGCTTGACAGACTTCCGATAACTGGTTCTTCCTCATATCCGAATTTCCATCCTAACGGGGTCTCGTCTCCGACATGATATGCCGAGTCCTGATATTCTATATAGAAGTCATTGTCATGCACATTTCCCGGAGTCTTTGGATCCAGAAGATTATTCCCCTCCGCATCCTCGATGTGAAGCGTCTGGGACTCAGGCCAAGGCATGCCATTATAATCCCTATACATAATCCGGTATCTGAGAAATTCCTTTCCTGTATATTCCGCAGGAGGTCCGTCCGGTTCAGGCGGCACAGGAGGCTGAGGCTCCGGACTATCTCCGGAACATCCCGACATCATAGCCATTAAACACACTAATGCCACTGTCAAGCCGGCAAAACTGATTTTCTTATTCATAATCTTCATGGATATTCTTGCACTGGTTTCAGCCGTATGCTTCAACCAGAGATTGTTTGATTCCCAAAGTTACTGATAATCTCACACCTTCATGTTGAAATTTATATTAATCAGCACAATTGAAATTCTTTACCCGCAAAGATAATGATTTTCCAAATACCCTACCAAATTCTCAAAAAATAACATCATTTAACTATCAGACGAAGGATAAGGTCTAATTCTCTAAAGCTGTAATCAAAAATGCTGCGCCAGTATCCGTTGCCGGAGTGCTGACGCAGCATCTTTTATTGGTGCGGTTTATGTGTCACATCACTTGACGATGACTTTGCGACCTTTGTCACCTTGCTTGCGAATGTAAACACCGGGTGCTGTCGGCTGTTTGCAACCGATGTAGATACCTGTGGGTGTGTACCACTCTACGGGGTGGTCGGCTGAATCAACATCTATGCCTGCAACAGACATGGTGATACTGGTGGAATTGCTGGCTCCCGATTCCACTCCGTCGGCATAGACTGCCGTCACATGATATGTGTATACAGCTTTCTTGAACGGGGTGTCGTCGTACTTGCAGGATTCCGGGCCAACGGTTGTGAGAAGCACATTGTCACGGTAGATATTATATCCGGCCACTTTACTCTCATTCTCGGAAAGAGCACGTACAAAGTGGACATCATCTATCATCATCATAAGGGCGTCGGTGGCAACGCTTACCAATGCGAACCTACGTGTTCCTGCGGGAAGCTTGACGCTATACTGTGTCCATCCGTTGGAGAGCGACGGATAGTCGGCTATCTTTGTAAACGATATGGTGTCAGTACCTTCGGCGGTGGAAGCCATCACTTTGAGATGTTCGCGGTAAGAGCCGCTATAACTCTTTGCCATGAAGGTGATGGTCTGCTCGCTGCCGTCGAGGAGCGGAGAGATTGCCCAGTCGCGGGCAGGAACTGTTCCTGAGGGATAGAGTGCTGCGAGGAAACGGGTACCGGAAGTGGTTTTGAACGACTCGTTGAACTCGGCGGAGCTGTTGTCGAAGACAAAGAACGGCATCTTGGTAGTGCCGGGGGTAATGCCCGGCAAATCAAGTCCGGAGAAGCCTCCTACAGAATGATTGTCACCATCCACCATTGTCCATCCGGATACCGTGGTACCCCAGGCCTGAGAAGTCTCGAAGTCTTCAGTGACCTCGCTGTTATTGTCACCTTTTGCGGGAGCGTTCCACGTCAGCGACGCCTTGTGTCCGCCATCGGTGGCCACGAGGTTTGTAGGACGGTTTCTTGACGGTATCGCTATGTCCACCTGCACTTCGGCGGTGACATTGTCGTCGGCATTGTCATCGCGGTCAGCAGCCACTATTGCCTGATATAGATTCTGGCCCTCATGGGTCATGTTGAGAGTGTCGGTGAAGGAGACTTTGCAGATAGCGCCCGGCTGAACTGTGCCGAGGGACTCTATTCTTCTATCCTTGCCGTTGCGTTTCAGCGTCACCACCACATTCTCGGCGGCCTTGGCACCCTTGTTGGTCACAGTAACAGGGATTGTAAAGGCTTTTCCGGACTCTACCATAGAAGGAGCCTTGCCCATCTCAGCCGACATGTTGTACTGGAGCATATCGCTTAGGCAGAAGTTATCGGCTACTATCGAAGTGCCGTCGACCATACGTCCCAAAACGCCTACCTGTACTCGTTTGCCTTTGAATTTAGAGAGATCGGCGATAACGGTGAGCCAGCCTTTCTTGTCAGCGCCGGGGAGTTGCGAGATAGGCTTCACTGTCAGTTCCTCCCACTGATGGGTCTCAGTGTTCAGTGCCATGGCACCTATCTCATCCATTACAGGTTCCGAAGCGGTGCCGAAGTTGTATACCTGGAAAGTAAATGTAGGATTCTGTGTCTGCGCAAGAGTTATCTTAGCTGTATGCAGGATAGCAGCCTCGCCGGCAGAGCCGCGATAATAAGCCACACCATTGTCGCCGTTGGCATCCTCTATTTCAAAGAGAGAGGCATCTCCGGTTGCCCATACGCTGGTACCGCCGTAAAGGAAGGTACTCATAGGCTTGGTGATCTTTCCGCCGGGGAAACCTTCTTGGTAAGGAAGGGTATAGTCGCGGCCTACATAGATATTGTTGGTACTTACTACTGCCGATGAACCACGGTCGGTGACGGCTCTTACGCCTACCTTGATAGTCTCCTGGTCATCATCGGGATTGAGAGCCTTCCATACGAACGTGTTGGTGTTGCCGTCGACGGTGCCTACCACCCTGTTCTTTTTCTTGGCGTTAACTATCTCATATTTGACATACTTGACGTCAAGAGGATTACCGTTCTGGTCGGTGGTCACGAAAGGCCATTCCACTTTCACCGAACCTGCCGTTTCAGTCTCTATGGCGGTGAGGCTCTTTACATCGGCGGGATAAGGCATGCCGCCAATGAAGATGCTCTTTATTACTTCAGGGCTGTTGCCATAGGTATTGTAACTTATTACCTTGTATTCGTAATCGGACTTCGAAGGCAGAGTCTCGGTGAAGCTTATCTTCGAGCCGGGAGCAGGTGAGGTGACAGTGTGTATGAGGACACCGTCGCGCCAGGTCTCTATCTTGCTGATTGAGGCGAGGTTCTCGCCAAGCATATTCTTTGAAGGAGCGTTGTAGCTTACGGTTACGCCGAGGGCACCGATAGAGTCCGGCAATACGCGGAACTCTTCCACCATACCCGGAATCTTTGCGTCGAAAGGAGATGAAACGGACATATCATGCAGATAAGCCTCATATTGTCCTGCCTCGCTGCAGCCATGCACGCCGAGATAGTATGTTCCACCTTCACGGATGGCGATGTAACCGGTATAATCCAGAGGACTGGAATAAGCGGTCTTGATTACCGTACGCGGAATCACCTCCATAGTCATGGCTTCGGGCTTGCGCTCCTTGCCAAGGAATGCCTCGAACTTCTCGGGATACTTCACATTGCGGCACGAGGTCTTCATTGTCACTTTATAAACCTTCCCGCCTTCCAGACGCAATCCGGGACTCATTACCCAGTCATCCATGTCGAGGGTGGCGTTATAGCTGCAATACAAAGCCTTGCGTTGGGAACTCCAGCCCCAGGTTATTCCGTCCATGTTGGCATCGAGGATGGTGAAGCCCTGAGCGCTTTCTTCTGTGTTGAAAGTATGCGACCAAGGCATTACTTCGCTGCCTATCGCCACTATGGGCGAAAGGCCCTCTTCAGAAACACGACCATGGCATACTGCCACTACGCCATAATGATAGTCCTTGCGGCCTGAAGGTTCCGCAACAGCATCGGTAAAGTTGGTGACGGAAAGATTCTCGGCTACGGTCTGGTCGTCGGGATAACGGACCACCTTATATGTCATGGCCTCGGCATCAAGCCAGCCGTTGTTGGCGGATGTCCTTACGGAATCCCAGGCAAGGCCCAACTTTGAGCCGTCGTAT
>CAJMDR010000247.1 GCA_905212215.1 uncultured Porphyromonadaceae bacterium | reverse complement strand
CCTCCGAAAGTGAAGCCGCCGATTTTAAAAAATGACCAGAAGAGTTGACGCATGATATTGGGATGAGGAGACTGTTCCCCATCCCGCGGCGCTGCCGGAGTGTCCTTATTTTTACGAGCCTCACTGCTCATTGCGCTGCAAAGTTAATACCTTTCTCCCTTTTTACCAAATCCACAGCTCTTACCTTGCATTGCCCTCCCATATCTCGTATTGGTGCCTCAAATTTTATAACCTAAGTAAACAAAGAAAAGATTTGTGGATAGATGGCTGAATCTTGCAAGAAATAAGTTGAAACAACTTCATTATATCTCAACGTATCACAGTCAAATTTGCGCTATAGTTAACCTGAGGTTAAGAAATCAATAGTTTTTAAAATTTTCTTGCGGAATATTTGGATAAGTCTAAAGATATTTTATTAAATTTGCACATGATTGTATAACTAACAAAAAACATTATTAGAAAAACAGCCATTTTTTTCATGCTGGCCTGCGCAACAGTCTGCGCCCAGGCACAGCTAAGGATTCTTCCAAAAGGCAATATCCTCACCGGAGCTTTGCGATACAGTCAGGGAATCGGTTCCGGTCTTGAAATCGGATCCGGAGGGGAAGTAACCATCGTCTGTGACGGAGAAGTGTCCATTAACGGTGGTACTATCCAGAAAGGTGGTAAACTTACTATACGCGCAAAGAATACAACCATCAATTGCTCGTTCAATGTTGAACAGGGAGCGAGTGTAACAATAGAGAAGTTATGAGCAGAATACTGAACCTAATCATCGCGCTTGTTGCAGTACTGTCAGGATATTGCACTGCTACGGCGCAAGGCGATGCACCGCTTGTGCGGGAAGGCGTGAAGTGGGTGTATGATTATAGCAAGATGTGGGTAGGCTCTGGGACAACAACCCTAACTAAAGAATATCTGTATTTCTCCGGCAAAAAAGAAATTGATGGCAAAACATACAGCATTTGCCATTGGTCGGATGTCAACAGCGATTCCGACACAGTCTGCAACAGAACGCTCTATCTCAGACAGGAAGGGAAACAGGTGTTCTTAAGACTGGATAGTCTAAAGAATCAAAAGTTGGATTATAGATATCCTCACATTAATCATTTCGGGAATGATCCTCTCACAGATAAGGAATGTCTTATCTATGATTTTGCTCTCTTACGTGGAGATTCATGGAAGATGCTTGCAAGTTGTCCTGAGGATCCACGAGATTCAGACTATATTTCGGATGGAGTCGGTAATATCAAAGTGATTGATTCCGTCAAATATATTCAGGTAAACGGCCTCCACACTAAAGTACAATATGTACATACCCCATCTGCATATAAGAGTAGAACAGAGGTTGTTGAGGGTATAGGTTGCCTTCATGATGAGGTTTTCCCTATGCCATACATTGGTCCGAGAACCTTAGGCTATATCATTCATAGGAAACTTGTTGCGCTGGAGGATATGCAAGGCAATGTAATACACGATTTTCGGGTGTCAACAGCGTTGTCAATGACGACAGCGAGCTATGGTATGAGGACAACCGACTTTCGGTTACTGCGGAGGGAGCGTGGACGGTGACTGTGTATGGTAGTGAAGGAAGGAAGGTTATGCAAAGAAAAGGTTACGGCTCCGATGCCATCGTTCTTGACGGCCTCGGCGCAGGCATCTACATCGCCCGACTGCAGACCGCAACAGCCGCCAAAACCCTCAAACTCATACGTTAGACTCAATTTAAACAACATCATAAAAAGACGCGGTACCGGCAATGGGTATCGCGCCTTTTTTTGATGCCGGACACTATTGTGTCAGTCAGCTTCTTCTTCGTTATCTCGGTTACGCCTTTTTTCTTTTGTCTGACGGGAAGCGGCGTCACTCTCTTCCTTCAGGTCTATTTCATCGCCATTGGCATCCACAACACGGTATTGCAGATAGGCAAGCGATTCATCGGCGGTAATTTTACAACCGCGGCCGAATTCGCGGCGCCACTTGCTGTAGAGCGAGAAGAGTCCTTTCTTGATGTATGCCTCCACAAACGGATGCACGTACATGCGGAACTTGTTCACTCCCAAGTCGTGGGTCAGATACTCTAACTTCTGGTGCAATGTATCGGTGAATAGCAACGACGGCTGGATTTCTCCTTTCCCGAGGCACGAGGGGCAGCTTTCGGATGTGGGGATGTCAAGTGCCGGGCGCACTCGTTGCCGCGTTATCTGCATAAGTCCGAACTTGCTCAGCGGCAGGATATAATGTCGCGCACGGTCGTTGGCCATAATCTCGCGCATATGGTCGTAGAGGGTCTGACGGTGCTCGGGGCGGTTCATGTCGATGAAGTCGATGACGATGATGCCGCCCATGTCGCGCAGACGTAGCTGTCGTGCTATTTCGTCGGCGGCACGCATATTCACTTCCAGAGCGTTCGTCTCCTGGTCCTGGGTGGCCTTGGTGCGGTTGCCTGAGTTGACATCTATCACATGCAGCGCTTCGGTGGATTCGATTATGATGTAGGCTCCCGCCTTGAACGACACAATCTTTCCGAAGCTCGATTTTATCTGCCTGGTGATGTTGAAATGGTCGAAGATGGGTGTCGGCTTGTCGTAAAGCTTCACCACATCCTTGCTCTCGGGTGCTATCAGCGTTACATAATGCTTGATCTGCTCAAGGGTCTCCGCATCGTTGACATAGATGTTTTCGAACGAGGGGGTGAATACGTCGCGTATCACACTCACCGCGCGCGATTCCTCTTCATAAATGAGGCATGGCGGCTCCACCTTCTGCATTCTGGCTATGGCTTCCTGCCAGCAGTTGAGAAGGGTGCGCATTTCATGATTGAGTTCGGCCACCCGTTTGTTTTCGGCCGAAGTACGGATAATGACACCGAAGCCCTTGGGTTTGATAGAGCTGATGAGCTGGCGAAGGCGTATCTTCTCTTCGGTGGATTTAATCTTGGAAGAGATCGACACCTTGTCGCTGAAAGGTATCAGCACCATGTAGCGGCCTGTGAAGGAGATTTCCGTGGTGAGGCGCGGTCCTTTGGTGCTGATGGGCTCCTTGGCTATCTGTACCAACAGATGCTGGCCTGCCGTGATCAGGTCGGTGATGGAGCCGTTTTTGGGTATGTCGCCTTCCATTTTTCCTTTCGGCATGGGAGGCACTTTCTTCGGGTCTTCGAACGCCTCCTTCATGTAGGCCGCATAGGTGGTGAAGTGAGACCCAAGGTCGAGATAATGAAGAAAAGCGTCTTTGTCGTAGCCGACGTTGACGAAGGCGGCGTTCAGTCCCGGCATAAGTTTGCGTACCTTAGCCAGGTAGAGGTCACCTACAGCGTAGCCGGCGTTACGGCTCTCTTTCTGCAGCGAGACAAGCCGGGAATCTTCAAGCAGAGCTATGGAGATTTCCTTCTTGCCTACGTCTACAACCAGTTCGCTTTTCATTTTTGTGGTGTAGGGTTGGGTTTGGTAGTTGTCGCACAAGTGTTTTTACATCGACTAAATAACACTTCCATAAGAAATCGGGCAGAGGTCAATGGACTTCGCGGCGATGCCTGTGCCGTATGCTTTCCAGGGCGTTTTTACGGTTTGATGATCTTGTTCTGCCTCTCAGCGCACAGGGCGCAGAAAGACGCGGTATTCATTCCCGTTGCTGTTGTTGATGAAATAACCTGAAAGGGTGCCGTTGGCATTTTCATTCAGTTGGAAAGTGCCGGAATTCTTTCCTCGCGGAGTGAACTCTTCCAGTCTGTATCCCATGGAGCCGCTTGCTATTCCGCTGAGGCGCAAAGTGTTCTTGCCTTTGGTGTAGGTATATTGACCTTTTACTTTGCAGACGTATTCACCATAGCGGTCATAGCCGCAGTTAAAGGTGGTGATGGTCATTCTGATGGAATAAGGTCCTATGTTCCCCACATAAGTCTTGGCTGCCAGTGTGATGGACGTAAGAAGAATGGCACAGATCAATGCAAGTTTTTTCATCGAATCAGATTTTTTGAAGCAGTTTCGACTTACTGAAAAGGAGAAACAGCTTCTATATAACAGTTTTGCGGGTGGGTCGAAAATCGCCCTCCGTAACGATGGCGCCGACTCCC
>CAJMDR010000246.1 GCA_905212215.1 uncultured Porphyromonadaceae bacterium | reverse complement strand
CCGCCATCGCAAACCATGAGCTCGGCCTCCTCTCCGACGCACAGAAAGATGCCATAGTACAGGCTTGCGAGGAAATACGCAAGGGCGAACACCACGAGCATTTCCCCGTAGACATGATTCAGGGCGGCGCAGGCACCACCACCAACATGAACGCCAACGAGGTTATCGCCAACCGTGCCCTGGAAATCATGGGCCACAAACGCGGCGAATACACCTATTGCTCGCCCAACGACCATGTGAACTGCGCTCAGTCGACCAACGACGCATATCCCACCGCCATTCACATCGGCATGTACTACTCACATCAGCGTCTGGTAGAGGAGCTGAAGAAACTCATCGCCGCTCTCCGCGCCAAGTCAGAGGAGTTCAAGAATGTCATCAAGATGGGCCGTACCCAGCTCGAAGACGCCGTCCCCATGACTCTGGGACAGACCTTCAGCGGTTTCGCTTCCATCCTCAACGACGAGATCAAGCATCTTGACGAGGCTGCCGAAGACTTCCTGACAGTGAACATGGGCGCCACCGCCATCGGTACCGGCATCTGCGCAGAACCCGGATATGCAGAGAAATGCGTAGCCGCTCTCGGCCGCATCACAGGTCTTGACTTCAAGCTCAGCGGCGACCTCGTAGGCGCTACCTCCGACACTTCATGCCTCGTAGGCTATGCCTCCGCCATGAAGCGCCTCGCCGTGAAAGCTTCCAAGATAAGCAACGACCTCCGCCTGCTCGCTTCCGGACCGCGTTGCGGCCTCGGCGAGTTCAACCTCCCCGCCATGCAGCCCGGTTCCAGCATCATGCCCGGAAAGGTTAACCCCGTTATCCCCGAGGTAATGAGCCAGATCTGCTACAAGGTAATGGGCAACGAGCTCTGCGTAACCATGAGCGGCGAGGCAGCCCAGATGGAACTCAACGCCATGGAACCCGTAATGGCACAGTGCGACTTCGAGAGCGTGGATCTGCTCATCAACGGCTTCCGCACACTGCGCGAACGCTGCATCGACGGCATCACCGCCAACGCAGAACGCTGCAAGGAAGAGGTACACAACTCCATCGGCGTCGTTACCGCCCTCAACCCCGTCATCGGCTACAAGAACTCCACCAAGATCGCCAAAGAGGCGCTGGAGACAGGCCGTAGTGTATATGAGCTGGTACTTGAACACGGCATCCTGACCAAGGAAGACCTCGACACCATCCTGCTGCCGGAGAACATGATCAAGCCCGTCAAGCTCGACATCCATCCCCTGAAACACCTCTAATCACCCATATCCCAGAAGACAGCCGGGAGCACCCTTGCGGTCCTCCCGGCTGTTGTTTTATCTGACTCTGTATGCTCAGAAAATCATCATATCCTTAAACGATTTGTCAAGGCCCTTCTGCAACCGCTCCACAAGACTCAGCTCACTCATAGATAATTCTGTATTTTCTTCAGTAAGAAGAGTATGCAGGTTGAAGATTATGAGGTCGGAAGATGCGAGATTTGAGAATTACGGCAACGGTTAGTAAAACCAATAGCCACCCTTGGTGATAAGGACTGTTTTACGTTTATCGGCACTGGCGCGATCCATATCGTAAAGATGACACGCATCCATCGGTCCTATATAATGACAGGTATTGGCATCATAGTCATACATAAAGCCCTGGAAATAACCTATTTCGTTAGGATGATCGGCTTTAGCAAACATATTATGGTCGCGGCTGTCGTCATCACCCGCCCAAACTCACTTCCGTTAACATTCATTTTTAAACAACCTCTTATGTTTGCGAAAACGATTGAACTCTGTCTTGCTTTCAAAATCTGAAAGTGAAACTTTATCGTTGGACAAGCTGAAATATGCAAGCACGCTTTTGCTTTTCTTGTCTTCAACAACGTATGTTACGGACAATAAAGCATTACGATAAAGGTTTGCTTCATTCAATAAGAAATCATTCAAATCCTCATCGTTACAATCAAAGTCAGATACAGTATCGCCAACATTAAGACGGCGTACTTGACACCTTTCCTAAAACTATTCCCGGGTCATATTCAGTTCACCATCATTTTGATGACTGTTTCATACGATTTTCTGATTTGAGTCCGTTTCTCCGGAGATACTTTAGGGGGATTCTGCATTCGTTCCTCAAATCTACGGGCATCACTTCCGAAAAGAATGGGAGTTTCTTTAATGGGTAATGGGTCGTGCCATGTGGTCTTTAGTTTTTTATTATGCAAAGATATAACAATTTCCTGCAATATAAATATTCTCATTCAAGAAAGTTGGGATCAATGTCTTTTTTCGTTTTCCGAGGGTAAAGGAAAGAGGCTGCGTCGGACATGACACAGCCTCTCTGACAATCAGGATATTGAGTGTGGATATCAGTGTTCTTGCTGATTCACATCAGTGTGCTTGCTGATGAACGTTAAAGTGGTTGCCGGTTCGCGTCAGCGTACTTGCAGCTTCACGGCTTTTCCGCCTGCACGGACAATATAGAGTCCGGGCGCAGGCACTTTCAGCTCTGTCTCTCCGTTAACCGAACGACGTGCCACCAGGCGTCCGTCGGTGCTGTAGACGGTAGCCTCGGTACCGTTATCACTGCTGATTATCTTTATTGTCAGCGATGAAGGATTGCTGACCATAAGGTCGCTGTCATTATTGATGCCGGCTACGTATCCGGTATTGTCCACAACCAGATAGTTGGTGATGATACGGTTGTCGGTGACGTTGCCTTTGCTGTCGGTAAGCAGGGCGAACGAGGGGAATTCAGGGTTGGTGATGAAGCAGCGCACGCTGTCTTCTATCTCATGCTTGAAGATGAACTTGCCGTTCTCGCAGGTATAGTCCACGCCTTCCTGCAACACTTCCTCGAAGATTGTCTCCCACTTGAAGACCGAAGGCACGGTGCCGTCGAGGGTATGACCCACAGCCCATGCGCTGAGATCCACCACAGTGCCCTTCTTTACGACCTTGGGCAACTGCGGCTGGGCCTGAGGAGCATAGTAGTTCAGCGTGGCATTCATCTTCTTCGGGCGGGCGGGCAGCGAGCCGAGGGTGAAACGGCTATTGAGAAGCTGCATGGTGGTGAGAGTGTTGGCCATGGCCGATGCGTTCAGACCCACAGCACGTACATTGCCGTTGCGCAGATAGAGGCTGCGCAGAATATTGAGTTTGGTGAGGTCCACGCTATCGAGGTTGCATTTGTCAAGCGTCAGCGAAGTGATGGAGGGATTGTCAATCTCCAGTGTGCTGTAGTGGTTGCCGCTGATGTTCACCTGGGTCAGCTTCGGGAAACCGGAGATGGACAGCTGCGTCAGGGCATTGTCGCGCAGATTCAGCTGAGTCAGTGCGGGAAGGTTGGAAGCCTTTACCTGGCTGAGCTTGGTGCAATCGTAAAGCTGAAGCTTCTTCAGTGCGGGCATGTTCTCGAAGGCGAGAGCCTGAAGTGAGGTGCAGCCTCCGAAGGTGGCGTCCTCAAGTACGGCACAGGCACCTAACTTAACATCTTTCAGCTCCGTGGCGTTGGAGACGTTGAATATCTTCAGCTTCGGGCAGTTGCTGAAGTCGAGGCTCGTTATGCGCGGCATGTCCACCTTGAACTCATAAATCTCCGGTCCTGCCACGGTAATCTTCTGCAACGCCGGCATCTTGCCAAGCTGCAGACGCTGCAGGTTGGGAGTGGTGAGCGTTACCTCCTTCACCCTTCTGTTGTTGGCGCACACGAAGTATTCCAGCGCCTTCATGTCCTTGAGGAAGTCCATGTTGTTGAGCGAGTCGTTCTCGCAGCGGAACTCCCTTACGCTTGTGCCGCAGGTACCTGCGGTGAAGCTGGTGGCGTCGGCATTGTTTATGTTCAGGAACCAGACAGTCTGAGGCGCCCATATCTTGACAGGAATGTTGCCGCCGGAGAGTCCTGTCTTCTTTATGTTCACCAGGGAGTTAGCCTTCGTCACGGGGAGAGTGTCGATGGAAGCCCCCTCGCCGAACTGGAAGAAAACCGTGTCGGTGGTGACGGATGATTTCACGTAGATCTGCACGTAGCGTTCGCTCTCCTTGGCTCTGAGGCCTTTGTCGGTGATCAGCGAGGCGAACACCGGGTCGGA
>CAJMDR010000245.1 GCA_905212215.1 uncultured Porphyromonadaceae bacterium | reverse complement strand
ATGTTTGTATGATTGATTGATTTATGATGCAAATATAATCGCATTTGCGTTATTTTAAAAACAAAAAACTTTTTATTTTATCGCATTTGCGTTTTATTAACTTTTGATTGATTGGATTTATGACAAATAACAACACTATTAATGGAAGAATTAGAGAAATAATTCTGTCTGCCGGCATTACAGATAGCGCATTTGCGAAAAGAATTGGTGTAACACAATCTGTAATAGCATCAATGTTTCAACGTGGAACAGAACCTTCCGCTAAGGTATTAACTTCAATTCTACTAACCTATGAAGATATTTCTGCTGAGTGGTTACTTCGCGGAAAAGGTCAAATGCTACTTTCAGAAGTAACACCTGACCCAAACATAGAACAAATGAAACGCTTGGTAGATACGATCACTACCTTGCAAGGTATAATCACCGAACAAACTAAAACGAATCAGTTACTCACAGAAGAACTTAAAAAAGCCAAAGGAGAACTGACTATGTTGAAAAATGAACGAAATGTAGGATAAACTTATATACGTATGAAAAAAAGATTTTTAATACTATCCTTCTTATTTGTGCTTATATTTAATTCATGCTCTGATGACAGTATTAATTTAGCAGGAACAACATGGACTTCTGCAAAAGACTGGTACGGAAAAACTCGATTGTCTTTTGAAGAAGGCACTCCTTATTTAAGATCTTTTTTTGCTATATCTTTTGACTTGAAATCTTTCACAATATATAATGTTGCAGATGATAATGAGTAATCATCTACATAGGTTTTAGACTTCATTTGCTACACCGCCTTCCAAGTCAGCTTTCGATCTTGACTATGTAGGCATCAAGGCATCGCAGTTCTCGTTCTCGCGACTCCAAGGTGCAGATCCTGTGTTGGGTGTCGACATGTCTTCCACAGGTGAGGTGGGTTGTCTCGGAGATGATACGGGAGAAGCTTTGCTCAAAGCTATGTTGGCAGTAGGTTATACGATTCCCAAACATGCAGTTCTGATGAGTTCCGGAACTATCCGCCACAAGGTGGAACTGCTCGAAGGAGCTAAAGAACTGACCCGCAAAGGTCTTACCATATATGCCACCGAGGGTACTCAGCGTTTCCTTAATGAAAACGGCATCCCCGCTGTACGGGCCTATTGGCCTGCCGACGAGGGCACACCCAAAATTCTCGATCTGTTGCATCAGCATGAGATAGACATGGTGGTGAACATCCCCAAGGACCTTACTCCTAAAGAACTCAGCAATGGCTACCGGGTTCGTCGTGCAGCCGTGGATCTCAACATACCGTTGATTACCAATGCTCGCCTTGCCTCGGCTTTCATCAAAGCTTTCTGCGAGCTCAATGTCAATGATATGGCAATCAAGAGTTGGGAGGAATACTAAGGTGATATTGCAGCAACCGACTGACAGCTAAAGGAAAGTCGAAGTTTAACACAATTTAACAATATGATTCAACCCGCTGATTTTCAGTGGGTTGAAATCGTTTTTATAACAGATTTCCACTTATAAGCCAGTACTATTGTTTGCATAGTACTATGCTTTTACATACCTTTGCACTCGAATTCTGATACCAACTTCAGAACCTAAACTCATAACACTGATCATGAAGCACCTACTGCTACCTCTCTCCCTCATCACTTGCAGCACGATGGCTGCTGTAGCAGCTCCATACGGAGTCAAAGGCACCGTGCGCGATGCCATGACTGCCGAGACCTTGCCGGGAGCTACGTGCGCCCTTTACCATGCAAACGACTCGATTAAACCCGTAATTTCCGCTATGGCAGGAGCCGACGGCACTTTTAACATTGATCTCAAAACCGCCGGCAACTATCTGCTCAAAATAACGATGGGGGGCCAGAACCCCGCCAGCCGTAATTTTGCAGTCACAACAGCGAAGCCGGTAGCAGACCTTGGTACAATAGCCATGCAGACCGATGGGGGCGCCCTTGAGGAGGTGGTGGTGACAGGCCGTCGCCCGGTGATAGAAGCCTCCGGAGACAAAGTCAGCTACAACCTCACCGAGGACCCGACCACCCAGACAAGCACTGTACTGGAAATGCTTCGTAAAGTTCCTATGGTGACAGTCGACGCTCAGGACAATATTCTGGTAAATGGCCAGTCAAGTTTCAAGATTTACCTCAACGGAAAGGAAGACCCTATGCTGAGCCAGAATGCGTCCACGGTCTTGAAGTCACTTCCCGCTGTTGCTATCAAACGCATCGAGGTAATCCTTGATCCGGGAGCGAAATATGATGCCGAAGGTGTTGGTGGCATTCTAAACATCATCACGGAGACCCAGGCATCCACCGACGGACAGATGGCCACCATTACAGTTGGTGGTGGTGCTAACAACGCATCAGCCTCAGTTTATGGCATGGCGAAGAAAAACAAGGTCACTGCAAGTGTGGATGTAAGTTATTATAATAACCTCGGCAACCGCACCAATACCGGCAACATGTACCGCGAGACAAGAAACACCGAGAACCCTACAATCGTCGACCAGCAGATAAGGATGAAACAGCGCAACCAGTTCGTCAACGGCAATGCAAGATTGAGCTGGGAACCGGATGCTTCCAATCTTTTCACGCTTAGCGCAAGCAGTTATGGCGGATGGGGAAACCATAAGTACAATACCATCAGCAATACTTTCTCCAAAAACAATCCAGGGAACGGAATCAGCTCTAAGCAGGATCTTAAATCGAAATGGGTATGGACATCTTTGACTCTCAATGCCGGTTACCAGCATAACTTCGACGACAAGGGACATAACATGGTGCTCAGCTACCAGTATGTGCATGGCTGGAATACCAATAAAGACCATACCTTCACATCAGAATCATCGCTGCCGGACTACATTCCCTGCGTCTACAACTACACCAATTCTCCCACCAATGAGCATACCGCTCAGTTAGACTATACCAAACCTTTCGCCACATGGTTCACCCTTGAGGCCGGAGCAAAAGGTATTTTCCGACGCAACTCCTCCGACGGTTATACCAAGAATGGAAACGACTGGGACAATCTTGTAATGGCCGACTTCAACAATGTCAAGATGAAACAGAATCAGGATGTTGCCGCAGCCTATGCCACCTATGCCGGGTCATTCGGCAAATTCGGACTACGTGCCGGGTTGCGTTATGAATACACCCACATGATGGTGAAGTTCCGCACACCTGGATACGATAATTTCTCAGCAAATCTTAATGATTGGGTACCCAACGCCTCGCTGAGCTATTCCATCACACCAACCCAAAACCTGTATGCAAGTTACCAGCAGAGAATACGCCGTCCGAGCGTGGACGAACTCAATCCCCACAGCTCTGAATATATAGCAGGTTTCATTCAGAAAGGAAACCCGGACCTTACCAGCGAGAAGAGCCATACGGTAGCCCTCAGTTATTCCAACTTCGCAGGCAAACTCGGAATCAATTTCCTATACCTTCTCGAACAACAGCATCAGCCAGTACAGCTATGCCGAGGGGTCTTCCTTCGTGACCACTTATAATAATGTGGGCAATCAACGCGACTGGGGTCTCAGCGGATTCATGAAATATCAGGTCAATGCTCTGATGGACTTCTCGGTAAATGCCGGAGTACAATACAGACATCTCCGCTTCCGCGCCCAGAAGATGGAGAACAGCGGATGGACCATGAACTTCGGGGCGAACTACAACTACTCCATGCCCTGGAATCTCAAACTTAATGCTTACGGTGGTTTCTCTACAAGACGTTTTGAACTGCAAGGACATATGTCTGGTTTCAACTACCACGGCCTGAGCCTCAGCAAAGCCTTCCTCAAAGGAGATAAAATCAAAGTAACGCTTTCTGGAAACAACTTCGCATCACCGCACATGACCTTCAAAGTCTATAACTATGGCAAGGATTATGCCAACACAATGAAGGTACGTGTTCCGACCTGGGATGTAAGCCTCTCCGTAGCAGTTACTCTCGGTGGCCTCAACACCACAGTGAAGAAGACTGCGACTCAGATTCACAACGATGACGTTGAACAGAGCAAAGGCGGTGGCGGTGGCCTCGGAAATTAATACTAAATCATTCGGATATGAGATACCGGGAAT
>CAJMDR010000244.1 GCA_905212215.1 uncultured Porphyromonadaceae bacterium | reverse complement strand
CAGCCGAGAACGGAGTACCTGACCGTACCGTAGTAGAAGGTGAAGAGGGTGAAGATGGTGCTGCCGTGACGAATCCGCGTAAGAAGACCAACGTACGCGCCTCGAAGAACCGCAAGCCGCGCAAACAGCGCAAACCGAAAGTATCCGGCTCTTCCAGCTCTAACGCCGAGCACTCAGTGCGTCGCCGCAAGAAATAAACCACAACGCTGCCGATAGCAGCATAACCATTTCATAACTATACTTCAAGTTGAGGCTGTGTCAAAATTCGGCACAGCCTTTTTCATGAGGGGATACAGGCAAAAACAAAGAGGCTGCGCCTAATTTTGACACAGCCTCTTTTTCGCGATTCTGACAAATCACTTCACACGGTATTCTGCGGTCAGAGTCTTTGCCGGATATTTACCGCCGCGCATCTGAACGGTAATAGCAACCTTTATGCGACATTCCTGCTCAGGGGCGTGCCCAAAAGATATAGAGTTAATAGCATAACTACCCATCATTCTGATGGGATTGTCTTTCGTTATCTCGCCGACTAAGCAATGATGAAACAGTTCCCTGTTGAAACGGCCATGCCCTATCCCAAAATAGAAGATCCCAAAATATGAAAGATAGAGTTGGTTTTGAATATACCTTTCCGGATCATCATCAGGATAGTTTGCTTTGCAATACTCCATCTCATATTCCACCCGAGGGGGATATACGCCGTTGCCAATGGATCTCTCATTGATCTTATACCCTTCCTTAACGTAAGGATAAAGGGTTATATAGGAAAGAATGGCTATGTCATCCAGAGAACTTCCCGCCTTGTGATTTCCGTCATAATCCGTCAATGCGGTAACCTGGACTCGCTGTACATCTTCTATGAATGAACACTGTAATGTCCTATTGTGATATATCATACAGCGCCACATTTTCATTGAAAGCAGTGTCTCCGTTCTCATTACAAAGGAACTTCCATAACCCTTTGGTATTATACGACAACGGTATGTCGGGAATAATTATGTTCCTTTCTCCAAGCCATCCACTCTCTGTTTCTCTTAATGTAATTTTACGATAGTCATAAATATCATTAAGAACGGTGTCCGGATTCAGTCCCGCAAACTCTGTATATGTGATTACCATCGTCGGGCCGTGATGAAGGAAACCACGCGGTGATGGCTGCCCAACAATCATATCATCGTCCTCGCTGCATGACGGCATTATTATAAATGCCGTCATGATTATTGTCAGTAGTCCTAAAAGGACTTTCAGTTCTCTTTTCATTTCCGTGGCCTTATGTTGTAAATCATATGGACTTTACGACAGTATGCCGTCTGGGTGCAGTCAGACCGGCTTGCCGGTCCGTTGCTCAGAGACAGCAGTCTATGAGTACGGGTTACGGAACCTGGTTCCGGTGGTTTGATGTCCGGCATGTCGGAACTGCAGGAGGTCAGTGTTACCAGCAGCACAACAACCGCAAGGAAGATGTTTCTTTGCATAATAAAATGTTTTAGATTAAAGGTTTGAGCATCTTTTTTCAATGCTGTTTGCAAATATAAGCATAATTTTTCACTTGTTAAACCCCTCAAGCAACAAAAGCATAATTCGCGTGTTTCGATATTTTATATTTGGTTATTCTTTTTCTATGATTTCATAACTCGTAAAGAACTACTGTGGTAATTTTCCACATTATTAAGCCTACAAAAAATATTTACCAAACAACAAAACATATGATTTTTTATGAGAAATAAAAATTAGGCGCCAGCCAATTACGCCAAATGCGCTTACATAGCACCTTGAATATAATCAACTTTAATCCGTTTTACACAACAGTCAACTCCATGGTGTTTATTCGTCTTATTCAAAGAAAACACTAAGAGGTTGTTTAAAAATAAAAGTGAATTTTTGGGCGTCTGTTTTTTAGGCAAAAATCTTTTAAGCCGCAGGAGCATAGCGGGCTATGTGACTAAGGCGCGAAAGGTTTCAGGCAAAAAAACACAGGCGTCCGAAATTCACCTTTATTTTGAAACGACCTCTTAATTTACGTTTACGTCAGCAAACGGCGCATTGAGGTCAAGTTGCTGCTGGTCGCTCTTGTTCTTCTGCGTGTTCACGAGAACCTGAAGTATCTCCGGAATGCTCTCTATGCTCAGTTCATCATACCCCTCATAGCGGTCCGCATGTTCCGTCTTCACCACTTTCCTGTGCAGCAGTGAATCCGGATTCAGTGCCGGAAATTCCTTCTTCATGCCATCGCGAAGACGGTCTGTAACGAGTTCTATCAGCTTATGGTCGCCGGTGATGTATCGTTCCGATTCTCCAAAAGAGACTAAATATTTCTCTGCCATAATTCTTAGTGTTTTTCATTAGCTGTCGGCGGTTAAACCCCGACAATACATAAAACGCGCACCGTGCCGAGTTCGTTCACTTACCCAAAGCACGGCGGGCATTGCGACGCAGTCCTTCCGTTCCGGCTCTTCGCAGGGCTGTTCCGGCGGTAAGGGCATCTATCTCCGCATCATCCATAGCCAGCAGTTTCTCAGAAGTCAGCGAAACAATCTCCTCTCTTGGCATCAAGTCAGGAATCACCGGCGCCAACGGCTCTTTCTCACTCAACGGACAAGCTGCCAGACAGCGGTCGCAGCCCAGCAGAGGGAACCTCACGCCCTCGCGCAACGGTATATCTTCCGGCAAATCGCCCTTATGTTCTATAGAAAGATAACTGAGACAGAGCCTTCCGTCTACGGTGCCGTCGTGGCGCAACGCACCCGTAGGACAAGCCCTTATGCACGCATCGCACCCCAGACACACATCCACACCTCCACTCATTAACTCCTCCACTCCCTCACTCATCAACCCCACATCCGTCAGCACCTCGCACAGAAAAGCGTAAGGGCCGCAACCCGGCACAAGGGCCGCACCATTCCTTCCGGGCGAGGCAATTCCTGCCTTTATCGCCCAGTAACGTTCCGGCAGAGGTGCGGAGTCCACACAAATCCGCGTGCGGGCACCATATTCCCGTTCCAAAAAGGCACACAATGGCCTCAGACGGCTTTTCAGTGCCTTATGATAATCTCTGCCCAAAGCATAGGCAGCGACCGGCAGAGAGCCTCTATGAGGCTTGTAGATGCGAAATGCGAGACTGATGACGGTCCTGACTCCCGGCATGACGGACTCAGGATGACAACGCAAAACAGCATGGCGCTCCAGATAATCCATGCCGGCATGGCATCCCTCGGAAAGCCAGGCACGATAAGAACTGTCGGCCGAAGAATCTATTGCTTCAACAGCCGCGAACCCGGCGGCTGCGCAGCCTGTTCCCTTTATTGCTTCCCGGAGAGTCATTTCAACTCATTTTCGACCGAAGTCAGCAGGAATCTCTCCCCATTCCTCCGTCTTCCACTTCATGACGCGATTCGGCCATGTGTTGGCTTTCACCCATGCATCGGCACGTTGAATGAGCTGAAGCAACTTTGCGTTGCGGGGAGTAGGGCGCAGCGTGCTGCGGCTCTGACGCCGACGCAGCCATCCCAACGCTATCCTGGAGTCGGAATATATGGGTCTGTCCACCCCTTTCTGCTTACAGAGTGCCAGCACATGCACCAACGCCAGGTATTCACCCACATTGTTCGTGGCATCCTGAAAAGGGCCGACGCGGAAAATCTCCTTCCCGGTGGCGAGGTCGACACCACGGTATTCCATCGTGCCGGGATTCCCGAGACAGCTCGCATCTACGGCAATGGCGTTCCTGTTCACCTTCGGGTTGCTCATCCATTCAGGCTCGGAGGCAGCTTCCGGCTGAGTCTCCCTCCTCTCAAGGGTATTCTGAGTCTCTCTCCTCTCTCTGGCACGGAGAAGGAGGGTAGCTATGGCTTCCAGATTATCGTCACTACCCTTGCGGAAGGCCTCCGTAGCCTCCGTAAGCGTAGGATATGACTTATAGCGGGCACCCTTCCATCCGTCTATCTGGTCCTTCGCCTCATCCCAGGTAAGATAGATTCCAGGTTGCTTACCCGTCCACACCACATAATACTTCTTCTTTGCCATGAGGCGTTCAGTGCATCTTCTGGAACGGTTTCGGCTTCTCCACCCCCGCAGCCTTGAGAATCAGCATA
>CAJMDR010000243.1 GCA_905212215.1 uncultured Porphyromonadaceae bacterium | reverse complement strand
CAGCGTTTGATAGAAAATATCTTTTTTAAAAACTCTCCTCTTCACGATGGCGCAATGATAATAGCCAAAGGCCGCATAGTGTCCGTGGGTTGCATTCTTCCTGTCAGCCACGACATGAACATTCCCAAGCAGCTTGGCCTCCGCCACAGGGCAGCATTGGGCATGAGTCAGGCAACAGATGCCTATTGCGTGGTAGTGAGCGAGGAGACCGGCAACATCTCCGTAGCCCATAGTGGCGTTTTACAAACAAAAGTCTCCACCACAGACCTTGAGAACATCCTCTCCTCCGCCTTCCAGATGCAACTTTGATTGAAGCAACTCATTGAATAATTCGCGAAAAGTTTCCGGGATTTGCACAGGTAAGAGAAAAGTATTACCTTTGCGGCGGATTTGTACCCGCTGGCAAGAGAGTGCCCCGTAGTGGCTCAGGCTTGCGTATGGTGCAACCATCCGTAAACCCCACAAAACGAAATTTTTCACCGACATGGATTTGATGAAAATTGCGGAAGAAGCTTTCGCAACCCCTAAAAAAGAAATCGAACAGTTTGGCCCCGGCGATACCATCACTATCTCCTATCGTATCAAAGAGGGTAACAAGGAGCGTATCCAGCAGTTCCGCGGCGTTGTAATCCGCATCAACGGCCATCAGGACAAGAAGCGCTTCACCGTTCGCAAAATCTCCGACGGTATCGGCGTAGAGCGTATCTTCCCGCTCGAGTCTCCATTCATCGAGAAAATCACCGTTAACAAATACGGCAAAGTACGTCGCGCAAAACTCTACTACCTGCGCAGCCTGACAGGCAAGAAAGCACGTATCAAAGAGCGTTTCGTTAAGAAAGCAAAATAATAAGGATCACCGTTTCATAGTTTGGCCGCCAAGAACTAAAGTTTCGTGGCGGCTGTTTTCTTTATATGGGCGGCTTCACAGCTGTAACTTTTTATCAGTTACAATATTTCAGCTGCCTTAGCTGAGAATGACTGTTCGTCAACGGAAGATTTTTTGTATATTCGCACCATAAAAACACACAACTTGATTTTACCATGAGAAGAATCCTTACCCTTTGTGCAGTTCTGGGCATGTTTCTGCTTGCCCCGACGCTGTTCGCGCAGAAGATAACCATACTGGCTACCAACGACACTCATTCGCAGATAGAACCCGATGAAAAAGGTCGCGGTGGCGTGTTGCAGCGTAAAGCCGTTTTCGACAGCATACGCAAGGCCGACAAGAACGTGATTCTTGTGGATGCCGGCGATGCCGTGCAAGGCTCTCTTTATTTCAAGTTCTTCAAAGGGGATGTGGAATACCCTATAATGGACATGATGGGATACGACATACGTGTCTTGGGCAATCATGAGTTCGACAACGGCATGAAGGACCTGGCCAGATACTGGAAGAATTTGAAAGGGAAAGCTACTTCCGCCAACTATGATTTTTCCGGTACTGAGCTGAAAGGTGTGTTCGCACCCTATATCATCAAGACTGTTGCCGGCAAGAAGATAGGATTCTTCGGTCTTAACGTGGATCCTAAAAGCCTTATAGCAGCCAAC
The DNA here is from genome assembly GCA_905212215.1 of uncultured Porphyromonadaceae bacterium. Taxonomy (GTDB): domain Bacteria; phylum Bacteroidota; class Bacteroidia; order Bacteroidales; family Muribaculaceae; genus Lepagella. The sequence goes on along the minus strand of CAJMDR010000243.1, from coordinate 2,577 downwards.
AACATTGAAGGAGTGAAGTTCAACAACATTGTAGAGACTGCGAATAAGGTGGCCTCTCTGCTGCGAAATGAAAAACACTGCGACTTGGTGGTGGCCGTTACCCACATTGGCTATTACACCCGGCAGGCAGGCAAGGAGACCGATGTGGACTTGGCAAAGAAGAGCAAGGACATTGACATAATAATAGGGGGTCACTCGCACACATTGGTTACTCCCGGCGAAGAGGGCAAATATCCATCGGTGGTGGAAAATGCCGCCGGACGACCTGTGATTATTACCCAGGCGGCAAAAACCGGTCCGTATGTGGCAGAGATAACGGTAGATTTCAATGGACTGAAGAAAGGTGAAAGAGTTCCCGTATCTGACATCAGTTATCAGCTGATTCCGGTAACGGACCGTTTCCCAGCTTCGCAGCTTGACAAGAAGATGCAGGCTTTCCTGGTTCCTTATAAAGTTGTTGTGGACTCTGTCAACAGCAATGTGATAGGCTATGCCCCGAGGGCGATGATTGCCGACCGCACCGGGGAATATGCCAACTGGACTGCCGACATGGCTTTCTGGGCTGTGGCGCAGAAGCTCGACTCCATACATGCCGCAGACCCCGCTTCAACGCTTCCGCTGACTCCTGACCTCGCCATAATGAATGGCGGAGGAATCCGTCTCAACATGCCCAAGGGTCCTGTTACCGAAGGCCGCATTCTTTCGACTTTCCCCTTTGCCAACCGCTTTACTCTCATAGAACTCAGCGGGAAAGATCTTCTGGAGACGCTGAAAATCATGGCTCGCAGAAAAGGGGAGTGCATCAGTAGCCAGATGGAAGTGGCAGTGGACAAGGACTGGAGATTCGTCAACGCCTCTTTCAATGGCAATCCCATCGATCCTGACAGAAAATATGTAATCGCCACTATCGATTATTTGGCTCAGGGCAATGACGACCTTTTCCCCATGGCCAACGGCAAGGTGCTGTGGATGGATTCGAACGATGTGGCACCGCTGATTCTGCGTTATGTGATAGAGCAGACCAGTCTCAACATGCCCATGGCAGCTGACCCGGACTCCCGTTTCGTTAGAGCTGTGACATTGCCCTGATGAACATTCTGATGAAAAAGAAACTGAAAGCGGCGACGGCATTGTTTATGGCGTCGCTGCTTGCGGCATGTGGCTCTAAGTCCACAGCGCCGCAGCCTGCGCCGGAGAAAGCCGATTATACGGTCATGGCGCAGAAATGGGCGGATTCGGTGGCTAATACCTTATCCGACCAAGAACTCATAGGGCAACTTGTAATGCCGGCGATGTATGCCGACGCCGATTCTGCCGCCATAAAGAAACTGAAATATTACATAGACTCGCTGCATCTCGGCGGCATCCTGTTGTTGAAAGGAGATACTGCGGATGCCGCACAGATAGCCCGGGTCATGCGGACTTCATCAAGGGTGAAGCCGTTCATCGCCATTGATGCGGAATGGGGATTAGGGATGCGGTTCAGCCAGATGCCTTCCTATACTCCTTTCGGGCGGCTCCCGGATTCTATTTCCGATGTCAGTCTTTACGATTATGGTTTCGAGATAGGACGGCAGGCCCCGCGACTGGGAATAAATGTGGTGTTCGCTCCTGTTCTGGACGTAGTTTCCGGCAGTCACTCCGTAATAGGATTCCGTTCGTTGGGGAAAGATCCGGAAAGGGTTGCCGACCTCGGCACTTCGTTCGCAAGAGGGTTGGAGGATGGCGGTGTGATTTCTGTTGCGAAGCATTTTCCCGGCCTCGGCAGCGCAGGAGTTGATTCTCATCGCACTCAGCCTGTTATAAGGCGTACCAGAGCTGAGATAGACTCTCTTGACTTGTATCCTTTCCGCCGATACATACAGATGCAACTCAGCGGCATTATGGTGGGTCATGGGGCTATGCCGGCTCTTGACACGGTGGTGCGCTCGGCTGCCGTTTCGCCCATGGTGATTGACGGGCTGTTGCGCAAGGAAATGGGATTCCAGGGAATAGTCTTTACCGATGCCTTCAATATGCGCGGCTTAGGCACCGTCGACAAGCCCATTCAGCAGGCAATTCTTGCCGGAGCCGACGTGATCGTGGCGCCGGAAAACACCGATGCTGCTATAAAAGAATTGCACGAAGCGCTCACGAAAGGCATCCTTACCCGCGAGATACTGCTGGATCGGGTTAAAAGAATTCTTTTCTTCAAATATCCCTTACCATAGTCTGTAACGCGCTCCTAAAACTCTCATCCCTCATAGCCCTCATAGTACTCAGTACTCATAGTTCTCCCAGTACTCATAGTGCTCAAAAGCCTCTCCCAGGTTAGCAAAAAATAAAGCGGTAGACAATAGCCTATCGCTTTATTTTTATCGGGATTGTTGATTCTTACTTGCCTTCGTTCTTCAGCTGCTCTTTAAGAGCCTGGAGAGCGCCGAGGTCGCCGAGAGTAGTCTTCTCCATCGGAGCGAGCTGCGGAGTCTCTTCACGCTCTTCCTTCTCGCTGCGGCGGAAAGTGCGGCGGTTGCTGTTGTTGGCGGCACGTTCGGCACGCTTCTCGGCACGCTGAGCATCTTCGGCGATGCGGCTGTG
>CAJMDR010000242.1 GCA_905212215.1 uncultured Porphyromonadaceae bacterium | reverse complement strand
TCGGCAGCAGAGGCCTGTCGCCCAATGCCCTGTCGGGCTTTTTACGCGAATTGGGCAGCCGCCGTGACAGAATGACGGACTTTATGCGGAGTTACATCGATCCCTGCGACAACATCATTTTTGACGGCACGGATCAGCTTTCCGCCTCGCGGTGCATGGATTATCCGCAACTTACCAGGACTAAGAAAGGCACTTTCGACACGGCGGTAAACATCATGTGGATATTCAACTGCGCCAAGCATCTTCCTGTATATTACAGGCTTATGCCGGGAAGCATAAAGGATGTCAGCGCATTCAAGGTCTGCATCGAGGATTCGGGCCTGCACGACGGCGTTGCGATCATAGACAAGGGGTTCCAGTCCTCCTCAAATATCGCGCGGCTGGACGAGCTTGGAATAAAATTCATAATGGCATTGAAGCGTTCGACCAAAGGGCTGGATTACAGCGTGTTCTCTTCCAGGACGAATGAAGCGGCCGACGGCGCGTTCCTTTATCAGAAGCGACCGATATGGTGGAAGCGTTTCGAGATAGAAGGGCATGAGGTATATCTGTATCTTGACGAGAACCGCCGCAACGACGAGTCCGAGGATTACATGCGGCGGGTATTTGATCCCGACCAGGAAAAGTACACCATGGAAGGTTACAGAGCCAAGGCGTTGCAGTTCGGCACGCTGGCCGTGATGAATACCTCGGGCAAGGACGCCGAGCATGCCTATCTCGACTACAAGACCCGTGGAGATGTGGAACAGGCCATCGATGCCTTCAAGAACATCATCGAGGCGGACCATTCGTATATGCAGGACGAGAAATCACTCGAAGCATGGACTTTCATCTGCCTCATAGCGCTGCAATGGTATTACGGACTTGGCGAGAGACTCAGGAAAGCGGAACTCACCAGTCGCTATGCCCCCATGGACATGGTACGCAGTCTTAGCCGGGTGCGCACTGTCAGAGTGAATAAGAAGTGGTTTCCAGCCGAGATCATGAAGAAAGACCGACAGCTGGTCAAGGCCGCCGGTCTGCATATTACGCCTGATAGTGGGATTTTATAGTTATATATGACGGGCGGCTCGTTGAATACGATGTGTCGGAACTCGATGAACTTACGCTGGCCTACGCCGTGACAATCCACAAGAGCCAAGGCTCGGAATTTCCGGTGGTTGTAATACCCGTGACGATGAAACACTACGTCATGCTCCAGCGCAATCTCATCTACACCGGCATAACCCGCGCCAAGAAAATCTGCGTACTCGTCGGCACAACCAAAGCCCTCGCATACGCCATCCACAACCAGACCGTCTCCCGACGCAACACCAAGCTGAAGGAGCGGCTAAATAACAACTGCTTATGAATAAATTCTTATGTTCAACCATATTTTTATCATTGATTATGATTGCAATGGGTTGCAAGTCGCAATCCGTTCGTCATGTCGATGATAGAGTCAAAATCAGTGGAAGGTTGCTCTACAGTCCCGACGGCTCTCCTTTGTGGGGCGGCGTTATAAACCGGGCTTCGGACGGGAATGCATTCATGACCGATGACTCGGGAAATTTTGTGATAGAAGCGCAGCCCGGCGACTCACTGCATTTTTCATTTGTCGGGACCATTGGGAAGACGATCCCGGTCGCGGCAGAGGATTCATCGATGACTGTTTTGCTCGACCCATATGTTCCCGGCCATGATGAATATGTGTTCAGGCAGGAGGGCCTTTATCCTGAGATGGAAGTATCTCTGAAAACCTATGTCCATGACAAAGACGCCCGGATTGGTGTGGCAGTAATCATCAATGGCAAAGACACCGTATCAGTCAACGGCAAGCGTGATTTTCCTATGCTCAGTGTCTACAAATTTCCCCAGGCACTCGCAGTGGCTGACTACTGCCACAAACATAATATTTCATTGAATGATACAATCAGGATTTCAGCCGATGACCTGAATCCCGATACCTGGAGTCCGATGCGCGACAAATATGGCCGGAAAGATATATCTCTTCCGCTCTCGGAGATACTGGCTTATTCGGTTCAGCAGAGCGACAACAATGCCTGCGATGTGTTGTTCCGGCTTATCGGCGGACCGCAGGTCGCCGACAGTCTGATGAAGTGTTTAGGTTATGATGAAATCCACATTCTCAACACTGAGGACGAGATGTACCGTGACCCATATCTCTGTTATGCCAACCGCGCCACACCTTTGCAGATGGCTTCGCTGTTTGACCGGTTCTACCGCCGGGAGATGCGCCATGACTCACGCATACTCGAAGCTCTCGGAGCAATGATGATGTCTTGCAATACCGGGAATAACCGTCTTCCACTTCCACTCATGCCCACCAATGCCATGGTCGGCCACAAGACCGGCACAGGCGGCATGAACAGCCAAGGCCGTATAACCGGGGTAAACGATGCCGGATATGTGTTTCTTCCCAACAAACAAGGTTATGCAATCGCAGTGTTTGTCGCCGATTCCGGCTATGACATGGCAGAGACGGAGAATATAATTGCAGATATATCGGAAATAGTTTTCCAGTCTCTTATGATGCTGGAAACAGTTATTGGCGAATACGAGGACAGAAACGACGGTTCAACGCTGACAATCAGTAAGAAATATAATGGCCGAATTAAGGTGGAAATCGGACTGAACCGCCTTACGAGTATGGATGACGGCGAAGGAGTGCTATCTGATAACGGCCTGACATTTTCCGCCACTGATGCCGCTGGAAATCCGATCTACGGCGAAATAGTCGTTGAAGGCAACCGCGCCATACTTACATTCACTCAATCCACTTGGGAATATCTCCCCAACGGAACAACTTATACATTTCAAAGAAAATGAAAAAGATACTCTTTATATTAGCTATGGTCATAGGTCTGTCGGCTTCATTCGCATCGTCTCAGCAGCGGTGCGACAGACGCCATGGAAGCAGGCCCGGTTATGAGCATCGTGGTAGACATCATCGTTCGCCATACTTCGTCAGTGAAAACAAGGTCTATTTTGACGGCAGAGAGATTGAAGGAGCTTCGGCTTCGAGTTTCTCCATACTGCGCGACGGTTATGCCAAAGATACATGGAACGTCTATTATTGTGGCGTAAAAATGGATGGGGCGTCAAGCAACTCATTCAAGGTATTGGGCTATGGCTATGCGAAAGACACGTGGAACGTCTATTTTGACGGTGACAAGATCGAGGGTGCATCCTCCGATAGCTTTAACATCCTATCCGATTGGTATGCCAAAGACACATGGAATGTATATTTCGATGGCAAGAAAATTAATGGAGCCTCGCCTGACAGTTTCAAGGTGCTTCGTGACGGCTACGCCAAGGATAGATGGAACGTGTATTTCGACGCGATAAAGATTGAAGGGGCTTCCCCTGACAATTTCAAGGTACTCCGTGACGGCTACGCCAAGGACACGTGGAATACTTACTATTTTGGAAGAAAAATTGACTGAACATGAGACACATGACAATCAAAAAGCGAGTTGAACTCAGCACATACTGCTGGATAATCTCTGCACTTTCGACAGCATTGATGTGTGGTGTATTTGTATATGCCCTGAAACGCCCTGACAATGAATGGGCGGTGTGTATTCTTGGTGTGGCGATTGCTCTGCTGTTCCTTTTCACTCTTTGCTATATGCCACTGTCAATCTCGGTGGACAAGGAAAGTCTGAACATCAACCGACCGCTTAAAATCAAATGCATCCAGTTGTCAGAAATCACGGATGTAAGAATGTGCGCTCCGACTATGGGCACAATCCGAATCTGCGGTAGCGGCGGATGGTTCGGATGGTATGGCTGGTTCTCGGAGAAAAACCTCGGAAAGTATTTCGCCTACTACGGCAAAGCCTCAGACTGCTTCCTCGTCACGCTTAAAAACGGCAAGAAATATATGCTCGGCAGCAAGGATGCTCCTGAAATGGTCAAAGCTATAAACAATAGGATAGGAAATTAACCAATATGCTTCATACATTCTTTTTTAGTCCATCGGACACGACACGCAGATACGCCAAGGCTATGACAGAAGCCTTTGGCGGAGACTCACAACTGATTGACCTGACTCACGGGCCATGCGAAGTGGAGTGTGACCTTATCGACGGAGATACCGCACTACCGATTTCCCCGGTATATGCAGGGC
>CAJMDR010000241.1 GCA_905212215.1 uncultured Porphyromonadaceae bacterium | reverse complement strand
TGATTACCCTCCGCAAACTCACTTCAGTTAACAATCGTTTTTAAACAACCTCTTAAACGCCTGCCTTTCTTGTGTGTCATAATGATGTGGCACGGAGAAAAGGATATCCGCAAATTGCAGTCTCCGTAGCGTTAATCAATATGTTTAACAGCTGATACTTTTGACAGCTAAACAACAACAAGAATTATGAACATAGTAAAGAAAGCAGTTCCGGCGCTCGCAGTCTGCGCGGCAATGATATGCGGTGGTACCGCAACAGCACAGACCAAGAAACAGGAGAACAAAGGCAACTGCATTCCTGCAGAATGTACTGCAACCTGTCCTACTCAGCAGGCACAATGCCAGCTTCATTGCAAGAAAGATGGCAAACATAAAGAAGGTCGTCATCATCATGGCAGAAAAGGTCACAAGGAAGGTGGCAAGATGCAGCGTGCTCTGCAAGGCATAGAGCTGACTCAGACCCAGAAAGACGCTATCAAGGAGATGGCGAAGAAACAGCGTGACAATGACAAGGAGAGCAAGCGCGAAATGAAGCGTAAGTCGAAAGAGAACTTCGACAACGGCATGAAGCAGATTCTCACTCCAGAGCAGTACACCCGCTATCAGTCCAATATCGCGCAGATGAAGAAGGACGGAAAGAATGCGGGCGACAAGGAGAGAAAGCATCGCCATCATTCCGACTCGCAGAAAGACTGAAAAATCTTTTGAGAATACAGAAAAAACTGCAAGTGAATTAAACCTTTGTCGCTTACAGTTGTTACATAAATAGACAGGGACATTGTCGCAGACTATAGTTCCGTTAATAAAACAATGATGTGCGACAAAAACGGTGTTGAGGCTGCGGCCCGGCGCCGTTTTTCTGTATATGCAAAAAGATATGGGAATGAATATACTTATAGCAGAATCCAAGTCGATGCAGAGTTTGCTGGAACCACGTTCCATGCACCCTGCGGCAACTTCGCCTGTCTATCTGGAAGAAGCTGAAATTATAATGGCTTCTGTTGCCGGAATGACTGCTCCGGAAGTTGTCGGGATGCTGCACAGTTCGGGAAAATTAGGGTTGACTGCCATAGAGCTTGCAAAAGCCTTCGGGCATACTGATTTATGCCTTCGCGCAATTGATGCTTTTACAGGAGTGGTGTTCCGTAGCCTTGACGCTCCTACCTTAGACCCAGAGGCTTCCAATGCTTTGTGCTCCGATGTAAAAATAGTTTCGAGTGTGTACGGCCTGTTACGCCCTGACGATGCCATTCTGCCTTACAGACTTGATTTGAGCGCTAAAGTGCCCGGTATGGCAGGTACCCTCAAACAGTTCTGGAAACCGAAACTGACGGTTTATGCCGGGAAATATCTGAAGGAAAATCCAGAGAATGAGATGCTCTTCATTCTTCCTTCCGATGCCTTAGGCTGTTTTGACCTCAAACTCTTGAGAGGGCTTGGAAACGTCGGTATCCTTGAATTGAGGACTTATAATGACGAGGGACGCCTCACCACGCCTCGTGCCGAAAGACTGAAAAATCGCAGAGGACTGTTTCTGCGTCAGATTCTTGAAAGAGGAATCACAAGCCTTGAGAAACTTGAGCACTTCTCATCTCCTGACTTTGAATATCTCGGTCAGGAACCATATCCAGGCCGCTACTCTTTCCTCTGTTAGAGGAGGGTATGACAACATTATCGGAATATAGAGACGTACGACTCTGATGGCGGCTCGTTGTGGTGTTGCAAATATTGCAGAAGGGTCAGCCCGACACTCCTCATTGCCCCAAATGCGGCAAACCGATGCTCAAGCGAATGCAGAAGAAGGGTCAGCAACAAGGGCGCGAGTTCTGGGGATGCAGTGACTATCCTCACTGCAACGACATCCGGCCGATCAATGTGCCGAAATAGATAAAATTCGAGAACCTCGAGAAGCTTGATTTCCTTGGGATATCGGAAACTCCTTTAAAGGAGAATCAGATAACTAAGAGTGAAGATCATCGCTAAAAGCTTGAACCGCTATTTGCGGGCCATGCAGATTTTTACCATGTATATGCCGAAGATATCCTCGCGCGATACCTCAAAAGGTGCATAGACAGGGTCTTTGTTGATTGATATACACTTAATCGACGATTCTTTCTTTCCGGGGGCAAGAACCTTTATCACCAGACCGTTGCGTGTGTCGAGGACATACGCTTTGCCCCATTCTATGAAGGCTTTGTCGTCAATCTTTTTTACCATTACTATTGCGCCGTTTGGGTATTCGGGCGCCATGCTTTCGCCGGTAACAGTAATCGCGAGGTCAATTCCTTCAATGGGGGAGGCTATCAGCTCGCAGTCATGCTTGTTGACTCTTTGCGAGAACAGCGACAGCGAGCCGCCGTGTGCCGATACAGGTACTAACGGAACAAGATTTTTTTGCGTCTCAGTCTCTTTAGGTTTGTCCTTCAGTGTCATTGGACCTTTGCCGGTAAGCACCCATTCAGGATTGATGCCAAGGGTGGTGTTGAGGGTGGCCAGAAATGACATGGATAGCTTTTCCTTTCCGGTGGTGACACCGGAAAAGTAGGGTCCCTTGTATCCAAGCTCTTGTGCCATCTCTGACTTGAGCATGATGCCCCGGCGGTTGAAGATCAGCTTGAGGGCTTTGTTGAGACGTTTTATAACTTCCTGATTGTTTTCTGTATTGGTGTTGGTCATAAAGAGATTATCCTGATCGTGTTTTTATGGTAAGTTATTAGATTCGCTGATTGATAAGTGGAAAGAATTGTCGGAACGAAGCTGGCCGCTGACAAATCCTAAGAACCACTTGTGGAAAAATCCGGTTACTTTGCCCTGTTGACTTTTATATCTATAGTGCCGAAGAGGTTCGTGGCACGCAGAGTCAAAGTATTCAGTTGCGCCTCAATGACCCGGAACCGCAATTGCGAGCCATCGCTCAGGATGCAACTGATGATTGATTTGTCATATTTCCATGAACCGTTACTGTTTCCGAAATATCCTATGCTTGCGAAAGTATAGTCACTGTTGAATCGCAGGTAAGAATCCTCATAAGTCCACGACATCCATTGTTCACTGTCCACGGTCTTCATCATGGCGCATTGCCAGTAACCTGCTATTTCGGTTACTGCCGGTGGCGTGGGTCCGTCATCGTCCTTACAGGAATTGCAGAATACGAGAAGGCTCAACAATGTCAGAAGTAATGCAAACTTATGTGTATGTTTTATTGCAGCCATAGTATTTGGTTTATGGTCGTGAATTAAAATATTGTTTCATCAGTGTTTTGTCGGTGTTATTTGCCATATTGGTAAGAATTCAGGAAGAAATTCTTCGCGCTTGCTATCTACGACAAAAAATAGTCTTTGCAAAACTTGGTGTTACAGAGTGAGTGGATAAATTAATCCATTGACAAACAGTTCAATTGCTCCGGCAATGGAGTTTTTATCCACCGTTCGGGTTGCAAAGATATAAATAATATATGAAACCTCAAAAAATATTGCTAACTTTGCAGGCGAATTACGGTCGGGCTCCGTAGTGAATGGTGTTCCCGGCCTTCAATACAGAAAGATGAAGACCAACGTAGCAGTTTTTTTCGGAGGGCGCAGCGTGGAGCACGAGATTTCGGTTATCTCTGCTCTCCAGGCTATTAATGCCTTCGACACCGACAAATACAACGTTATTCCCGTATATATTTCCAAGCAGGGCAGATGGTACACAGGCCCCATGTTGCTGGAAGTGCGCAACTACCGCAACATGGACAAACTGGTGAAAGAAGCCACGGAGGTGTATATGCGTCCTGAATATGGCGATTACAACCTATACAAGGCCGAAGGCAACCTGTTAGGTAAAAAAGCCCCGGTGATTGCCAGGCTCGATGTGGCGCTTCCTGTGCTGCATGGCTCACATGGCGAGGACGGAATCTTTGAAGGTGTGCTTGAGACTATCGGCCTTCCCTTTGCAGGCTGCGATGTCCTTGCCAGCGCTAACGGCATGGACAAAATCACCATGAAGATGATTCTGCGCTCTTGCGGTGTCCCTGTGGTGGACTATGTATGGTTCACCGACGGTCAATGGCGTTCGCAGCGTGAGCAGTTGGTGGAGAAAGTGGAGAAAGAGTTAGGTTATCCTGTGATTGTGAAGCCTGCCAACCTCGGTTCGAGTGTCGGTATC
>CAJMDR010000240.1 GCA_905212215.1 uncultured Porphyromonadaceae bacterium | reverse complement strand
GATGATTATCGGACTGAAAGCCAATGTAGCCGAGATTGCCATGACTTATCAGTCGGCCTATCCAAACGCCCGCATCCTGTTTGCCGATGAAAAGAGTTTCAAGGCTGACAAGCGCGTGGACTTCTTCAATAATATCAAGAACAACGACTATGACTGCGTAATCATGTCGCACGACCAGTTCGGCAAGATACCGCAGTCGCCGGAAATGCAGCAGCAGATTCTTCAGGCGGAACTTGATACGGTTGAGGAAAATCTCGAAGTGGTGAAGCAGCAAGGGCACGATGTATCGCGTGGTATGCTCAAAGGCTTAATCAAGCGTAAGGAGAACCTTACTGCCAAGATTGCCACCATACAGTATCAGATGGAGCAGAACAAGGATAGTGTCGTGGATTTCAAGCAGATGGGTATAGATCACATATTTGTGGACGAGAGTCATCAGTTCAAGAATCTTATGTTCAATACCAGACATGACCGAGTGGCGGGGTTGGGCAACAGCGAAGGAAGCCAGAGGGCACTCAATCTGTTGTATGCCATACGCACCATTCAGGAACGGACAGGTAAGGATTTGGGTGCTACTTTTCTCAGTGGTACCACCATATCCAATAGCCTGACTGAACTGTACTTGCTTTTCAAGTATCTTCGCCCGAATGAACTTGAAAGGCAGGAGATTAGGTGTTTCGACGCTTGGGCGGCGATATTCGCAAAGAAAACCACCGACTTCGAGTTCAACGTAACCAATAATATTGTCGCCAAGGAGAGATTCCGATACTTTATCAAGGTTCCTGAACTGGCTGCGTTCTACAATGAGATTACCGATTATAGAACGGCTGAGGATGTCGGTGTTGACCGTCCGCATAAGCATGAGATACTCCACAATATTCCGCCGACACCGGCACAGGAGGATTTTATCCAGAAATTGATGGAGTTTGCCAAAACCGGTGACGCAACCATTCTCGGACGCGCTCCGTTAAGCGAAACCGAAGAAAAGGCAAAGATGCTTATCGCCACTGATTATGCCCGAAAGATGGCTCTTGATATGCGCATGATTGCCCCGGAATATGGCGATGACCCGAACAACAAAGCCTCTCACTGCGCCCGTATGATTGCGGAGTATTACCGCAAGTATGATGCACAACGTGGCACACAGTTTGTGTTCAGTGATTTATCGACATACAAACCGGGAGAATGGAATGTCTATTCCGAAATCAAGCGTAAGCTGATTGAGGATTACGGCATCCCGGCCCACGAAATCCGGTTCATTCAGGAGTGTAAGACAGAGCGTAGCCGCAAAGCTGTGATTCAGGCGATGAACGATGGTGATGTGCGTGTGCTTTTCGGCTCGACAAGTATGTTGGGTACCGGTGTCAACGCTCAAAGAAGATGTGTTGCGATTCATCATTGCGATACACCCTGGCGCCCAAGCGATTTGACTCAACGTGACGGCAGAGGCATAAGAGCAGGCAACGAGATTGCCAAGCTATATGCTGACAATAAGGTCGATGTAATCATCTATGCTGTTGAGAAGTCGCTGGACTCCTACAAGTTCAATCTTCTCCACTGTAAGACTACATTCATCGACCAGCTCAAATCCGGCGCACTCGGAGCGAGAACCATCGACGAGGGCGCAATGGACGAGAAGAACGGCATGAATTTCTCGGAATACATGGCTATTCTCAGCGGAAATACAGACCTGTTGGAGAAAGCAAAACTCGAAAAGCGCATTGTGGCGTTGGAGAGTGAGCGCAAATCCTTCAACAAGGGCATCAGCGATTCCCGGTTCAGGCTCCAGACCATCAGCCACGACATTGCCAACAACGAGGCTGCGATTGAGAGAATGAAAGCAGACTATGCCCGGTACGAGGCGGTTGTTCAGCGAGATAAGGACGGCAATCCAGTCAACAGCCTTGTACTTGATGACTGCAAGTATAAGGACGAGCAGAACATGGGCATCCATCTGCAAGGATTGGCTCGCAAGACCGATACCCACGGCAAATATGTCCGTGTCGGCGAGGTCTATGGTTTCCCGATAAGCATTATCTCGGAGCGCACTCTCGTTGACGGTAAAGAGGTAGTCCAGAACCGCTTTGTTGTCGAAGGCAACTACAAATACAAGTTCAACAACGGCTTCATAGCCATGAGCGACACCCATGCCGCCTGCATGAACTTCGTCAACGCTCTGGAGAAAATTCCCGGCTTAATCACCCAGCACGAGGAACGCACCGCCAAACTTAAAGCAGATATTCCGACTCTTGAGAGCATCGTGTCAAAGACATGGGGCAAGGAGGATGAACTGAAACAGCTCAAATCCGAACTTGCCGCGCTTGACCGAAAGATTACGGCGGAACTTGCTCCAAACCATGAGGAAAAGGACGGTGTTGAGAACAGCCAGACCGCCGCGCATACAGTCGATGCACCCTCTCAATCGGAGGTCGCTAAAAAGAGTATGGTCGCGGAACCGGCCACAGACTATTCTGTTCCACGCAGATTCAGTGCCGTGCCGGAAACAGGAATACCGAGGCACGCCGGAAGAAGGATGTAAGAGAGACAGGGAGCATACGGTCAATCCGGTATGCTCCCTGTCGTATAAAATTAAGAACGCTCCTCAAGTATGCTGTCTTGCGACTCGCCTGAGGAGCTTATTATCTTTAAGGGTTTGAAAAAAGAGCGGCGAGTTGCCGCTCTTTCCAATCGACTACTGTCGGTTTCTAAAATCGTTGCTTTCGCACTCGAAGTATTTCGTTAAAGAGGAAACTACCCTTTGTGGATACAAAGTTAAGAATAAAATCTTTATCCCACAAATAACTAACGTATTTTTCGGAGAAAAAGTTTTAATGGGATTGTTAATGAGGTATTATCTTGAATCCCAATCTCGCCCCCTTGTAGGTGTAGATATGTTTTGCGATTACCTGAAATGCCGGATTCGGTCTTTCGGGATTAAGCACATACCGGCTTATGGGATATGCAATGAGGTCTGCAACCTGCAATCCAATAATATTGTCGGCTTTGTACTGGAACTTGAAGTTCTTGATTCGGTCCGTCAGTCGCTCAGGTGTTATCCATTTTGTGCCTGTCACACGCAGTCCGTTGTAATATTTCAACAGCATCTGGTTCTGATTGGGATTTCGACGCTCGACAACTATTGACAGCTTGCAGTTGCCGCTATCGCAGTCATCCATGTGAAAAATGGCACGTTCTATCAGATATTTGAGGGAAATCCCATACACATCCTCACCCGTATTGAATCTTTCTACAAACGGCTCTTTCAGTATGCAGCAGCATACTATCACATAGATGTATTCGGTGCCGAGTATTTCATTTATGCGTTCATAAAACCGTTCTTTGACGGTTGCGTCAAGCAGGTTGACGAAAGCACGGCTGTGATTCCTGATTTCTCTGGAATGGAAAATTACGCTCTCGTCCTGCCAAAGCTCTCTTTTCAGACCGTTGATTTCATTCTCCAGCCATTTCAGCTTATCCGATGACACGAGTATGCCGCACAATGTGAACATCGGGAAAGTCCTGTCGTACTTTTCCAGATTCGGGTCGCCGCACTCGTCTATGAACAGCGTATAGTGTTTCCTTCTTTGCTCAATCTCCATAATAATCTACAAAGTTAATAAAAAAAGCGGCAATATCGTATGGTTTCGGAATTTACAAATATATGTTCGGCGAAAATGTACCGTGTTACACTTTCGCCGAACATAGTATGTGCGCTGATGAATCAGCGGCGTTTGAGAAGATGCTTCAACAGCGGGTCGGCTGCGATGCGTTTAATCTCGTCGAAGACGATTTTCTTGACCTGCCTCTTGATGCCGTCGTAATTGTCCTGTATGGTGCGCTGCATCACACACTCCCCGGTTGCTTTGTCGATGAAAGGGTTTATGACCGGAATATCCGCATACCGTGCTGTCTCCGCCTTGACCTTGTCGTTGTCAACAACGATTTCCGCATGAAAGATCTTCTGTTCAATGCGCTCGTCAAAATTGTCGCTGACTGCCCCGACGAACATACCCTGTGTCAGTGTCGATATTTTGCTCGGAGGAATAAGGCTGTCCATCTGGGTGTTGAACGAGTGACTGACATCCTGCCGGTTTATCGACACAGACTGTCGCTTCTGCAATACCTTTCCGAACCGCTCCGAGAGTGTCTTGGCTGTTTCTCCGACAACCTGCCCGGAGAAGATGTTGCCGACGGTATTCATCACAACCGCCGCCTCC
>CAJMDR010000239.1 GCA_905212215.1 uncultured Porphyromonadaceae bacterium | reverse complement strand
TTACCCGGCATAATTTCTGCCGTGACAAATACCTTCTCATCATCTTCAGGATTCTTGACCAGTTCCCACTTTGAAAAATACAAGTCCGGGTATTTTTCATAGACCCTTTCAGTCAGTGCGACGGAACTTGTAAGATCCGGCTCGACAGTGAAAAACTTTACAAGAGCTCGTTGAATAGTACCTGCTTTTACAGGGAGCTGAGTTATTTTATCCGACATCGAAACCGAAAAATCACAAAGACCTTCGGAATAAACGCTATTATATACCAAGCGGCGTTCATGCGAGTCAAACTTTTCCCAGAGCAGACTGTCAGGGAAAAGACCAAAGATAAACAGGCCCTCGCCCCAGGCTTTATCCGACCAACCTTGCTGTTCAAGGAAAAGGAGATAATCTATCTCCGCTTTATCATTTACACGACCAATTCTTGCGAGCAATCCCATGATTGAGGCATATCGCTGGTATTTCTCCTCCGGGACATTCCTGCGCAAACTCTGTATAAATGGTTCTTGGATTTCTTTTACTGCAAGGTCTTTGAATGTCGCATCACCGTAAGAATCCTCAGCGGAAGTGCTGCTGTTTGACGGAATAAGCACCAGCAGACCCTTTTGCTCGTTGTTACGAAGCTCTATGAGTTTCGTGGCATGGATATATTCATCGCCCCTAAGGTCATCCGACAGTATAAATATGTCGATATCAGGATTGATTAAACGAAGTTTCGGCAAGAGCTTCCTGAGCTCCTGTATTGGCAGTCCTGTTATCTTCATGCAGTGTCCCGGGGCTGCCGACTTTATTTCATCACGCCAATACTCACAGACCAGCGTTAGGAATTTGTCGTAATATAAAGCTGTATTATCCATTAGTCGTCTATTTTATAGCGTGGGCGTATTTTTTGAAGTATGCATGCATCACTCAGGTCTGAATAGAATCCTATCTGACGGAGTTTATTGCGGAATGCGTCCATATTCTCTTTGAATGCGGCATGTGCCTGAACGTCTGCATTTGCAAAGCGAGGCTCATCTATGCCGTTTATAATCAGTCCGTACCGCTGTCGTATTTTCTTGGCAAGTTCCTCAATGGATAGCGAATTAGATGTATAACTACCTTTGCCGTCCTCCTTTAGAACGAGCAACTGAACAATGGTCTCAAGTAGTTTAGAGCCCATGGCCCCTCTTCGTGGATGACGGCGTGAACGAACTCCGCTTGCTGTCAGCATGGATTCGGAGTTTTTCATTGTCAACTTGTCAAGGCACTGGAGATGATACTTGTATTGATAGTTGCTGCCACCGCTTGTGTTTTCAAGAAGATGGATATACTTCCCGAAATAGTCGTCGTCATCAAAGAATTGTAGCATCTCTTTTATTGCGGATACTGTTTCTTCATCATTTCCAACCTCGTTGATTATATCATCGATGTCGCGTTCATACCAACTGTCACTTCTGTCAAGATCATATTTCAGGAAGTGGAGACAGGCTTCTACTGAAGCGTCCACATTCTTGTTCTTAAGACGGTTCTGTATTACATTAATCTCAAAAGTCGCCTTAAAATACCGGTTCAGCATATTAGTCAACCGCTCCATATCGGCAACAGCATATGCCGAAACTCCGCTGTCAAGATCCTCTGTCATGTCTATAACCATGCTCCAGTCATCCGCAATCTGTGTCGTTCCCTGTTCACGCATTCTGGGCAACAGACTGATGAGTTTCATTTCATAGAGCGAAAGATGGAATCCTATCAGGATTCGAAGGTACTCCATGAAAACTGTCCTTGGCAGTAAATCCTGATAAACAAGCAGTCTTCTGACATCATCATTGAATATCTCGGTCTGATGTTTCAAAAGTGGTTTAGTGTCATCAATCTCACTTTTGGCTGTTTTCTTTTCTGAGATATTCTTTGACAACAATAGAATCCCGACTGTATCTACATCAAGCTGATTACTCTCTATTATTCTGTTGGTGTCTTTATCCCAGCCTTTTGACATATAAGAATATAGTCCTTTCAGAACTTCAGGACTCTCCTTAAGCATCATGAAAATTTGGTCAGACGCATTATAGTCACGGTTTATTGCGCGATTCTGTATGCGATAACTCATGAGGTGCATCGGCCGAAGTGAAGAAACTTTTTCCTTCACTACATTGCCTCTGTATACCATGGAAACGAGATTGGCGCGAATCCAATCCTCCACGGCTTCCATATTTTCCGAGACTCCGGAAATTAAACCTTGCCGTTCCAATGCCACCATATATCCTTTGAGACTATCAACGGTATGCTTACCCTTGATTTTCCCGAGTTTGATAGTCGCTCCGTTAGCGGCAATCAACTGAAAGAGATTGGTGAGCACATGGTCAAGGGGCACCATCTTTGCATCAAGAGCCGTAATCGATGGATTACGGAACACGATGTTTTTCTTTTTTAATTTGATTATCATAACGTTTGGCCGTTAAGCGGTTCGATTGAAAGTGTATTATCGGCATTGAGACGGATGACATAGAACTTCTTATTGTTTTTTGTCACCAGAATCTTGTCGTAGGTTTTACTCTCAAGGAGATTCTTAAAGATCTGCAATTCGATGAAGCGGCCCTGAAGGTCGTTCACACTCGGGTTAAAGCCTTTCTTGATATAGTCAAGCATTTCATATAGGTCAAGGCTTACAGTGAGCTGAATGCGATGATCAGCCTTATGCCGGAACGTAAAACTGTCGCTCTCATATTCAAGATACTCTGTGAGGTTGGGAGTCTCATTGACAAAGAGCTCGAACTCATCCACATCGAATACTCTATATGACTTCGACAGCGGGTCGTTGATATGGGAGCAGGAAAGCAACAGATACTTCTTGCTCATCTCAGAGTTAGCACAGCCTTCGCTCTTGGATATTGCTGTCGCAATATTCTCCTTGGTTTCGGCGAGCTTTTCCACATCGGCATCCGTAAGATGGAGATGCTGATAGAAACTCTCGATTGACTGATACGGTAGTCTCCGCATGAACAGTGAGTTGCCGGTCTTGGCGTCCTTATCAGCTCCTTCAAAGAAGCGATGCCTAATCCACGTCTGATGACGCTCTTTAAGTAGGAATTTACGGTTAGGGTCGCTTTCAAGTTCATAGTACGGCAATAGCTCATAACGCCGATTGAATTCGTCGATAAGACTTCTCTCCCTTTCGTTGAATACAAGATAGTCCTTCTTATCTTTCTTCCGGTAATACAGGTCGCGGTCAAGCGCAGGTATTGCAACCCTTGCGATATCGGTGTCACGCACCATCTGCACAAGTCGGTCGTTTGAGTCAAGACCTATTGTCTCAAAGGACGCCTTCGTGTTATAGAATGGCTGAGCTGTGATATTGAAGTAATAATATTGCCAGTAGAACTCGGGCGCGAATTTATCCGCTGTGATATTCTCGAGAAGGGTCTTTACCTGAGCGCAAGAGTGGTCTCGTGTCAGCATAAATGCTATGAACGAACGGAGATCGCGCATGGTTATATGGAGTTCACGCTTATACACTATCGTCCGCAACAGCCATTCAAGTCTGGTTATCACTTCATCGCCCGCCGATGTGTCCTGCATTGTGTCGACGTTGTATTTGATGAAACAACGGTCGGATACAGGGCAACCGGAACATTTACCCCAAAGATCGGGCTTCGTAAGAGCCTTAATCTGCTGGCGCAAGAGACTGGGCTCATTATCACTTTTTGCCGTTACACTTCGGAGGTTCAGGTTGATGACCATTAATCCCGGTATAAGCTCAGTGTGGCCTTCCTGATAGAAATACTCCTCTATATTCTCTTTAAGGTTTTTGAACTCCGGCCTTTCCGACAGAAAGTCTACAAGACGTCCTTCGTTAATTGCGATAATTCGCCCTTCAGGAGCAGATGTATAGTCGGTCAAGCCTTCAAATGGTTTGAAGAATTGCGAAAGAACCTCAGTATTGGTCATTGCATCCTCGTCCTGCGAGCCATCATAGTTGCTCTCAAAGCGAACACCTCCTATGCTGAACCGTGAGCCGTTGCGAGTCTCGAAACTCTCCTTGTCTGTACCGCGATTCTCCACCTGATGTATGAACGCGGTCTTTCCGTCGCCGGCATTACCGGTGATGATAATGAGTTTGTATTTCAACGACTCTATATCGGCAATAAGTTTCTTGTCGAGCTTGGTCTCGGTATATGTCAGGGCGTCAAAAGGTGATTTCTTGATCCCGGCACGGGTACCGCTATTGCCATGGCTCGACTGGCTATA
>CAJMDR010000238.1 GCA_905212215.1 uncultured Porphyromonadaceae bacterium | reverse complement strand
TCTCCTTCCAGCGTCACCGCGTTGCCTGCCGTATCCACATGCACAATGGTGGAGCGGGAGTCGAGGATAGCGTTGTCGTTGCCTGTGTCATACTGTCCGTGCGAGGTCATGACGGTGTTGCCCTGACCTTCTATCTCCGTAGGAGTCTCTATGGAGGCTATGTTAGTTGCGGTGTTGTAGAGCAAGCGCTGCGAACGCAGGGTATACTGTCTTCCCGGGGTGGGGTTGACTAATACCACATCCTCATCGAACTCCGCCAGACTTGTTCCGGGGGTATATGTTCCGCGCCGCGAGGTGATGGTGATACGGTCTCCTTTGCGGGTGGTGGCGATGAGCTTTCCACCGCGGTCATACCATCCGCGTTCCGATTCCGGAATCATGGAATAGTCTATGGAGTCGGAAACAAGTGTCGCCCTCGGTTCCTCGAGCCGCACTTGCTGATGACCTCGGGTACGCAGTCTTGCCAGTTTGGCATCGCCGTCGTAGAAGACCACATCGGCCCAAGCCTTTCGGGTACCTCCCTTTGCCTGCTGCACCATGTGCACATTACCGAAAGCATCCATGGAATTGCGCTCGGGATAATAGTAAGCCGAGTCACAGGTCATGGTCATGGCACCCTGGCGGAACTCCACGTTGCCTTTCAGAATCTGCCTGTCGGTGCGGCCGAAATCAGGAGTGGTATAGAGGGAATCGGCACGTTCAAGGAACACCTTACCCGGCTGGTTGCGGTTCTCGTGAGGAATCTGCGGTTTAAGGGGGCGCGTAGGTTCCGGACGGCCGAAAGGATTTGCCGGCTTCTGAGGTTTCTGCGTCTGTTGCTGGTGCCGTTGTGCCTGTGCATACGTTTCGCTGCACAGCCAGCCGGCACCCCACGTCAGCAGGGCGAGCAACACTATGGTAATATTTCTGCCTTTCTTCCTCATCAGTCACAAGTCGGCTTACAGGTCAATGTTTCCAACCTTTATACTGGAACTCGCAATTGTCCCAACCATCCTCTATGCGTATATAGGTGTTCTTTATCTTCTTCTCCACCCAGTTGTCGATTACCTCTTTCTTGCGGGCGGCGAGATACATCTCCTTGATCATGTTGTAGTCCTCGCTCAGTGTTGCGCGATGACCGGGAGAACGCTTGGTGAGGCGTACCACAGCCACTACGTCCTGATTGCGCTTCGGGTCTTTCATCACGAATGCCTCCGAAAGGTCGCCGGGCTGCATGTTCTCGATGCGGGTTGCAACTTCGGGGGGAAGATCCTGCATCTCGAAACGGTTAGAGCCTGTATTCTGGTTCATCATGATGCCCTTGTTCTTGCGGGTATCCTTGTCATGCGAGGCATACTGTGCAGCTTCATCGAAGGTGAAGGTGCCGCGTACTATCTCCTTGCGCAGCGAGTCGAGATTCAGTCGTGCCGCTTCCAGTTCGGTGGCACTTACATGGGGACGCAGCAATATGTGGCGCACATTCACCTGGTCGCCGCGTTTGTCGATGAACTGAATGATGTGGTAGCCGTATTCTGTTTCAACAATGCGGCTGACCTTCTTCGGGTCGGAGAGCTGGAAAGCCACATTCGAGAACTCCGGCACCCAGTCGGCCCTTCCATGGAATCCGAGTTCGCCGCCCTGCATGGCGGAACCATCATCCTCGCTGTACATCACCGCGAGGGTGGAGAAGTCGGCTTCGCCTTTGTTGACACGTTCGGAATAGTCGCGCAGACGGTCTTTGATGGCGTCGATTTCCTGTTGCGGAACGGTGGGGTAGACCATTATGATCTGCACCTCCACCTGGAGAGGTACGTAAGGTATACTGTCTTCAGGAAGGGCGGCGAAGTATTTCTTAACCAATGAAGGTGTTGCCTTGACATCCTTGGTGAGCGATTCCTGCACACTGCTGATTATATACTGTGTGCGCATAACATCGCGTAATTGTTGGCGCAGATCGTTGTAAGGTTTGCGGAAGTATTGCTCCACACGCTCTTTCGAGCCGAGGCCTGCCACGAAGAAGTCCATACGCCGTTCCACCTGCTGGTTCACCTGTGCTTCGGGCGGCTCTATGGTATCAAGTTTGCCCTGATGCAGATAGAGCTTCTCTACGGCAAGCTGTTCGGGCAGCACGCAGTAAGGATTGGGAGGCAGTGTACCACCCTCTATGCGCAACTGCTGAATCTGTTCTTCTATGTCGGAGCGGAAGACGGCCTCGTCGCCTACCACCCATACTATCTCGTCAACTATGTTTGAGTTGGCGGGTGACTGGGCGAGGGCGATGATTCCTGTAGTTCCCAACAGGGTGAGGAGCGCTGCCGCTATTTTTGTCTTAATCGATGTCATGTCTTATAGTAGTGCGTGTACTTGTGTCAATGTCTGTATTCTTTCAGTTTCCCGGACGCCAATGCCTTTGCGCGTAGGCTCTGGAGTAACAATCTGTCGCTCTCGCCCTCGCGGAGCTGCATGTATTGCGCCCTTATCAGCGGAGCAGCTTTTTCATAAGGCATCACGGAACCGGACGGGAGATGGTCTGTTACGGTGAGGAGATAGACCGACCCCTCGTGTGCCGTTTCCATAAACGGATGCCCTGCCACATAAGAGTCTGCCGCCGGAAAACGGTAAGGCACTAATGCCGCTATGTCGCGCCAATCCTGCCAGTCATCGGCAAAATATTCATAAAGCAGGGCATTGCCGAGGGCTGTTTTCTCTATGCGGTCAATATTGGCCATTGTGGGATTGTGCATCCATTGGCGAATGTTTTCGAGCTGCGGACTTCCTGCGGGCATCTGCAGCAGGATGCCTTTCACCATAGGAGCCTCCAGACGGAAATCCTCCCTGCGGGCGTTGTATGCGGCTTTTACCGAGTCTTCCGCCAGCATGGAATCGTCGGCGTTGGCAGCGTTCCGCCAACAGTCGGCGGCGGTATTTCCGCACCTGAGCCTCTATGCTCTCCCTCTCGCCGAATTTGAGCTGAGCCTCGCGTTCCAGCAACATGGAGAAGAGCCAGTCTTCGGCTATGGAGTGGAACAACGCCGCGGAGTCCGCCGGTTCCATGCCGTGGGGAATCTGGGCTGTTACTTGCGATACTGTGAGCACGGAGTCTCCGAGGCGGTACAGCACATCTTCCGTTGCGGAATTGTTTTTGTCGGCCTCCGTTGCCTTCCGGGAGGAACAGCCAACAGCCGCCACGCATATCAGTGATGTTATGCTGGCAGCGGACAGAACGCGGGGGATTTTTCTCCTTGTGCAGTCCATTCTTCCGATTGATGTGCCGATGCTCCGGCTTTGGGCCACTCCCTTTGTAAACGCAAAATTAATAATAAATAATGACTTATGGAGCATATAGGCTCCTTATGGGTAAAATTTTTACACTATTTAAGAAATTGAGATGGCGTATATTCCCTTTACAGAGACACTTAGCCTCTGCTGATCGGGTATTTGGGCCTCGTTGCGGAACGGGTATTTTCTCCTCGCGCGGAGGAGAAAAGGAGCAGAGGTTGTTTATTTTTTTGCTGCATAAAGAAGAGGGGTGGAGTCTCTAAAGTGCGCAGAGAAAAAGACTTCACGCAAAGTGTGATTTTGGGCCTCAAGGCCGATGACACAGAACGATTATTAGGACAACGAGATTGATTGTTTTGGCAATATGTTTGGGTAACGGAAGGTTATGAGCGAAAATGAAAGAAGCGGGATTATGCCTGATTGCCGGCATAATCCCGCCTATGTGTGCAAACTTCTTTGTGTACGGCTGTTATTTGATTACGCCGAGTTCTTTGCCTACTTTCACGAAGGCTGCGATGGCGCGGTCAAGCTGCTGACGGTTGTGTCCTGCGCTGAGTTGAACGCGGATGCGGGCCTCGCCCTTCGGCACTACGGGATAATAGAAGCCGGTTACATAGATGCCTTCTTTCTGCATTGCTGCGGCGAAGTCCTGGCTGAGCTTAGCGTCATAGAGCATAACGGCGCAGATGGCGCTCTGGGTGGGCTTGATGTCGAAGCCGGCAGCGAGCATCTTGTCGCGGAAGTAGTTCACGTTCTCCATGAGACGGTCGTGGAGTTCGTTGCTCTCGTTGAGCATCTTGAACATCTCGAGGCTTGCGCCTACGATTGCGGGAGCCACGGAATTGGAGAAGAGGTAAGGACGAGAGCGCTGACGCAGCATGTCGATGATTTCCTTGGGACCGGTGGTGAAGCCGCCCATAGCGCCGCCGAAGCTCTTGCCGAGGGTGCCGGTATGGATGTCGATCTTGTCGTA
>CAJMDR010000237.1 GCA_905212215.1 uncultured Porphyromonadaceae bacterium | reverse complement strand
CGCAGTGTGCTGCGGCGTGCCCGCAATGCCGGAAACGGTGAGGCGGAGCCTGATGCTCTTGTCTTTGAAGGGCTGCGCGTTATCCCCGACCGTAAGCTCTGTTTAGTGGACGGCAAGGAGGTGAAGATGCCGCGCAAGGAGTTCGAGATACTGCGCTTCCTCTTGTCCGCTCCCGGCAGGATTTTCTCACGCGATGAAATTCTCGATGCCCTCTGGCCCGACCATGTGGTGGTGACGGAAAGGGTAGTCGACGTGCATATTACCCGGCTGCGTGCCAAACTCGGCGATTACGGCCGCCACCTGGTGTCGCGCAGCGGTTACGGTTACACTTTCACCTACTGACGGCGCCATGAAGATTCCGGGCCTTTCCTATTCGCGACGGCTATGGTGGTGGCTCGTTGGGTATTCCCTGCTGCTGGTGGCTGCCGCCGCTATGTTTCAGTATTACCGCGAGAAGCATTTCAAGGAGGAGTTTCTTAACGAGCGTCTGCAGCTGGTCAACAGCCGCATCCTCGCCTCCATGACGCGCGCGGACTCTATACCGCCCGTATGGGAGGAATGGCGCCTTCCTTTCGGCGACCTCCGCGTCAGCGTCATTGACCCCGCCGGGAATGTGGTGTTCGACAATTCGCGCGACGGCGTCCCTTCCGGCTCGCATCTGGACCGAAAGGAGATTGCCGATGCCCTGAAATCCGGTACCGGCTATGATGTGCACCGCCATTCCACCTTCACGGACTCCACTTATTTCTATTCCGCCATGCGCGGCAAGAACGGCTACGTGGTACGAGCCGCCGTGCCCTACACTCCACCCGTAACAGATTTCCTGCGTGCCGACTTCGGCTTCCTGTGGTTCATGCTGTTGCTCACGGCCGCCATGTGCTGGCTCGGGTTCTTCGCCACACGGCGGTTAGGGCAGAACATACGCAGACTGAACCAGTTCGCCGCCAGTGCCGAGCGGGGAGAGGAGATAGTGCCTGCCCAGGCCTTTCCCGATGATGAGTTAGGCGCCACGGCACGTCACATCGTCAGTATCTATGCCGCCCAGCAACAGGCCTCGCGTGACCGTGACCGGGAGCATGAGGAGGCCATGAAGGCTCGTCTTGACAAGGAGAGGATAAAGAAACAGCTCACCAACAACATCAACCATGAGCTGAAGACCCCGGTAGCCAGCATCCGCATCTGCCTGGAGACCCTTCTGGCACATCCCGACATGGACCCGAAGCGGCGCGGCGAGTTCCTGGAACGCTGCATGAGCCATGCCGACCGGCTGTCGCGGCTCCTTAACGACGTTTCTACCCTCACCCGCATAGAGGAAGGGAACCAGGCCATCCTCTTCGAGCATACCGACCTCTGCGCCGTAGCCGAGGAAGTGGTGGAGGAACTGCATCCGTCGGCGGTGACGAAAGGCATCGTCATCCGCACCACACTCAGTCCCGAAGGGTACATGCAGGGCAACGCGGCGTTGCTGAGCGCCATCTTCCGCAACCTCATCGCAAACGCCATAGCCTATTCCTCCGGCACGCTTGTCGAGGTAGAGGTGCGCCGCCTCGCCACCGGGCAGTTGGAATGTGTGGTCGCCGACAACGGTGTGGGAGTAGGGGAGGAGCATTTGCCTCGCCTCTTCGAACGCTTCTACCGCGTCGACAAAGGGCGTTCGCGTTCCCTTGGCGGCACAGGTCTCGGGCTTGCCATAGTACGCAACGCGGTGGTGCTTCACGGGGGCACCATCACCGTGCGCAACAGACCCGGCGGCGGCCTCGAATTCCGCATTATCTGGCCCGAGAAACCCTGAATTCTGACTTTTTTCTAAAAAAATCCCCTCCGTATGCCTTGTACCCGGCGGTTTTTGTGTAACTTTGCGCCGTGAAAAGCTCTTTGTCGGAAAGAATGGCGCCCTCCCGGCCCATTTTCTCCGGCCTAAACCACAAATTAACGAAAGGAACAACATGCTTGAAGGAACCAAGGTGAAGCCGGTTGACAGCGTCGTGGTGCGCTTCAGCGGCGATTCCGGCGACGGAATGCAGCTTGCCGGCAACATATTCTCGAATGTGTCGGCCGGACAGGGCAATGAAATCTCTACCTTCCCCGACTATCCCGCCGAAATTCGCGCTCCGCAAGGCTCTCTCAGCGGAGTGAGCGGTTTTCAGGTGCATATCGGCGTGGGCGTACACACTCCCGGCGATGTGGCCGATGTGCTCGTGGCCATGAACCCCGCCGCGCTCAAGACAAACCTGAAATTTCTCAAATCCGACGGCATCATAATCTGCGACACCGACACCTTCCGCGACGCAGACCTGAAAAAAGCCGAATACAGCACCGACGATCCCATCGCCGAGCTCGGCATCGACCGCAAGAGAGTATTGGGCGTGGCCATGACCTCGCTCGTGAAAGAGACTCTGAAGGACTCCGGCATGTCGCCGCAGGCAGTGCTGAAGTGCAAGAATATGTTCGCTCTCGGCCTCATCTGCTGGCTCTTCGACAAGCCGGTAGATTCCGTGCTGCGCAAGCTCGAGGCCAAGTTCGCCAAGAAACCCGCCGTATACGAGGCTAACGCCAAAGTGGTGCGCGCAGGATGGGACTGCGGACACAACACCCATTCCTCAATGCCCACATACCGTGTGGAGAGCGACCATCAGACTCCCGGCATCTATACCGACGTCAACGGCAACACCGCAACAGCATGGGGCCTCATCATGGCTTCCGAGCGCAGCGGACGCCCGCTCTTCCTCGGCTCATACCCCATAACCCCCGCCACCGACATCCTGCATGAGCTGGCAAAGCGCAAGGACCTCGGTGTGAAAGCCTGCCAGATGGAAGACGAGATTGCCGGCGTTTGCTCTGCAATAGGCGCTTCATACGCCGGAAACCTCGCCGTGACCTCCACTTCGGGTCCCGGTCTGGCGCTGAAGAGCGAAGGCATAGGTCTGGCAGTGATAATGGAACTCCCCTTAGTCGTTATCGACGTGCAGCGCGGCGGCCCCTCCACAGGTCTCCCCACCAAGACGGAACAGACCGACCTGGCGCAGGCTCTCTACGGACGTAACGGCGAAAGCCCCATACCTGTTCTCGCAGCCGCTTCTCCCACCGACTGCTTCACCATGGCTTTCGAGGCAGCAAGGATTGCCATGACCCACATGACTCCGGTAATTCTTCTTTCCGACGCCTTCATCGCCAACGGCTCCGCAGCATGGCGCATTCCCGAGGCTTCGGAATTCCCCGAGATTCATCCCCCGTTGCTTGACGCCGCAAACATTCCCGAGGGCTGGCACCCCTACATGCGCCGTGCCGAAGACCTCGTGCGCTACTGGGCCGTTCCCGGCACCAAGGGTGGACAGCACCGCATAGGCGGCCTGGAGAAGAACCCCGAGACCTCGGTAATCACCACCGATCCCGCAATGCACGAACAGATGGTAAAGGCTCGCTCCGCAAAGGTAGCTGCCATTGCCAACGACATACCCGAACTGAAAGTGGAAGGAGATGCTGCCGCCGACACCCTGCTGATAGGATGGGGCGGCACCTACGGTCACCTCGTGGCTGCTCAGGAAGAACTCAACCGCCAGGGAATCCCCGCCGCTCACGCACAGCTCCGCTACATCAACCCGCTGCCGAAGAACGCCCTCGACGTCTTCAGCCGCTACAAGAACATCATCGTGGCGGAACTCAACCAGGGACAGCTTGCCGACTGGCTCCAGGCACGTATGCCCGGCAAGGAGATCCACCGCATAAACAAGGTGCAGGGACAGCCCTTCACCGTCCACGAGATAGTAGAAGGCGTAAAGCGAACCCTTTCCCTCTAACCAACCCGGAGCGCAGGAATCACTAAGAGCCTTAATCCACTTAAAGCACTTGAGTTCCATAACCTCCCGACCCTTAAAAAAGAAAAAGCAATGAGCACACAATATACAGCAGCCGATTACCGCAACGAGCAGAAGGCGCGCTGGTGCCCCGGCTGCGGCGACCACGCCATCCTCTCAACTCTCGTAAAAGCCATGGCGGAAGTAGGCCAGGCCCCCGAGAACACCGTGGTGGTGATCTCCGCCGACCACATGGGCCAGGGAGACGACACCCTGGGCCGGGTGCTGCTGAAGGGCTTCCTGTTTGCCCTGACCCAGCAGGAGAAGCTGCCCCGCACCGTTCTGTTCTACAACGGCGGCGCTTTCGTCACCTGCGATGGCTCCGCGTCCCTGGAGGACCTGCCCAAGCTGGCGGCGCTGGGGGGGGAGATCCTGACCTGCGGCGCCTTGCTG
>CAJMDR010000236.1 GCA_905212215.1 uncultured Porphyromonadaceae bacterium | reverse complement strand
GGTAAGGTCGCCGGCGTCGAAGTCCACCAGACCAGCGGTGCGCCGGGCGACGGCGTAACCATCCGTGTGCGCGGCGTCAATTCGCTCTCGGCGAGCAGCGCGCCCCTTTACGTCATCGACGGCTATCCCGCTTCGGAGGACGTATTCATCAACCCCAACGACATCGAGTCCATGTCAGTGTTGAAAGACGCTGCCTCCTGCGCCCTGTATGGTAATAAAGGCGCCAACGGTGTTGTGCTTATCACTACAAAGCGTGCAAAGAAAGAAGGTAAGATTGACGTAACCCTCTCTATCAACCAGGGTATGTACAACCGCGGTCTGCCAAGCTACGAACGCCTCGGCACAGACCAGTGGATGGAACAGACCTGGGTGGGTGTCTACAACCAGCTCGTCTCGACCTCCGAAATGACACTCGATGGTATCGTCGACTATCTGCACAACAACATCATAGGCAACAGCTACATCCCCGTGAACCTTTACGGCGGTGACCCGACGACTTTGTATGACAATAACGGCAAACTCACCCGCTCTATCCTTCCCGGTTACAATGACCTTGACTGGTGGGATGCAGTTTCACGTTCCGGCTACCGTCAGGAATACAACCTCAACGCCACCGGTGCCACAGAGAACTTCAACACCATGGCATCCTTCTCCTACCTCAAGGAGCAGGGATATCTGCTGCAGACTGACTTCGAGCGTTATACCGGCCGTATAAACTCCAACTACACTGTCAACAAGTATCTGAAGGTAGGTCTCAACCTCAGCGCCACAGCGCAGAAAGGCAACCAGAACGGTGCCGCAGGTGAGTCCAACAACACCGCCAACCCGTTCAATGTCGACAACTACTCGCCCATCTATCCTTACTACGCCCACAATGTTGACGGCTCCCTCATGCGGGGCCTTGACGGCAAACCTATTTGGAATCCCGGTTCCATCGGCAATCAGGACGAGGAAGGCTATCAGGTCATCAGCCCCCTTGGCTCTCTGAACATGGGTCAGTACCTTCGCCTTAACTATCAGGAATACACTTACTACGGCATTAATGCCACCGCATACGGAACAGTAGTTCTTCCTTATGGATTCGAGGCAACTGTAAGAGGTAACATCAACCGCAGCAAGACTCAGTTCGACATCTACACCAACAACGTGACAGGCAATGGCGTCTCCTTCAACGGTATCTTCCAGCAGGAGGCACAGGACAACCGCTTCTCCACCTTCCAGCAGCAGCTCTACTGGTCGCACAACTACGGTGTGAACCATATTGACGCCATCCTTGGCCACGAGAACTACGAGCAGCACTACACCTACTTCGGCGGCTACAAGTATGACCAGAGCTTCGACGGCATCTACACCATGTCCAACTTCGTGGATCTCAGGGGTCTGAACGGCGGCGGCAACGCATACAAGACCGAGTCCTACCTCGGCCGTGTACGTTACGACTACAATCAGAAATATTTCGGCGAGTTCAGCATTCGTCGCGACGGCTCCTCCCGCTTCAGCAAAGACAACCGCTGGGGTAACTTCTGGTCCATCGGCGGAAGCTGGATCATCACAAAGGAGAAATTCATGGAACAGCTTCCTTGGGTAAGCTTCCTGAAACTGCGTGCCGCCTACGGTACCGTAGGTAACGACATATCTGCGACGCTCTATAACTACTACACCAACTTCTCTCTGGGCAACTACAACGCGCTTCCTGTTGTTATTCCCAGCAACTTCGCTTCCCAGAACCTGAAGTGGGAGTCCACCAAGAGCTTTGACATCGCCCTTGAGGGCAGTCTGTTCGACGACCGCTTCGACTTCCAGATCGGTTGGTACAACAAAAACAACTCTGACCTTCTCTTCAGTGTGCCCAAGCCCCGTTCCGCAGGTTCCAACACCAGCTGGCTCAATCCTTCAGTATGGGAGAACATAGGCACCATGGAGAACACCGGATGGGAAATGCAGTTCGGCGTTGACATTCTCCGCAACGAAGACTTTACCTGGCATTTCTCTGTTGACCTGTCGATTCCGCACAACGAGATCAAGAAACTCCCTAACGGCAACGACATCCAGAGCGGCACACAGCTAAAGTCTGAAGGCCACTCCATCTATGAATGGTACACTTACCACTATGCAGGTGTTGACCAGCTCACCGGCGAGGCTCTCTATGATCTGAATCCCAACGACTACGAGTTCACCAGCCGTGGCGAGCAGGGTCAGAAGAATTTCGAGACCAACGTAGCCAATGCACGCACCGACGGCACTTTGCGCGAGATCAACGGCAAGTACTATACCACCAGCACCAACTACGCTTCGCGTGACTTCCGCGGCACCGCGCTTCCCAGCATCTACGGTTCCTTCGGCACCAACTTCGAGTGGAAAGGCTTCAGCCTCGGCATGCTCTTCACCTACAGCCTCGGCGGCAAGACATGGGACAGCAACTACTCAACACTCATGGGCGTAAGCGTGCCCAACGGTCTTCAGGCAGCCTACCACAAGGATGTGCTCAAGGCATGGACCGCAGCACCCGAAGGCATGACGGAGGACAGCCCCAACAGAATCGACCCGAACGGTATTCCAGTATTCGACTTCTCGAAGCAGATCAATGGCAACGGCGCTTCCGACCGCTGGCTTACCAGTTCAGACTATCTGGTGTTCAAGAACCTCAACGTTCGCTACTCTCTGCCCATGAAGTGGGTGAAACCGCTCCAGATGCAGCAGATCCAGCTTGGCTTCTCCGTTGACAACCTCTTCACCATAACCGCACGCAAAGGTATGAACCCGCAGTACAGCTTCGCCGGCTCACAGTCGTTGAACTTCGTAACTGCCCGCGTGTTCTCGTTCTCGATCAACGCCAAGTTCTAAGTAACAAAACAAAAAAAGAACACAATGAAAAGAAACCTCATAATCACTGGCGCACTCGGCCTGGTTCTGTCGGGCATGATGGCGTCCTGTGCCTCAGATTATCTTGACACTCCGCCGTTCGCGAGTGTGACGAGTGACCAGGTAGGCGCAAATACCGACAACTTGTCAAAGGCTATCAACGGCATAGCCTTCCTCATGAACTTCCCGAAGAATGGCGAACAGAACGGCTATCCTTGCGGCAACGTCGGTGAAGGCTACATAATGACCTTCTTCGGCGACGCAATGGGGCAGGATTACTACAGCTACCACTTCGGTATGTTCGAATCAGGGTCCATGATACGAATGGAACGTTTCGCAAACGCTTCGTACTACACCTCAACCGATGCATGGGGATACTACTACGCCATGGTTCGCATGGCCAACTCCATCCTTGAAAAGGTTGACGGCGCAGTAGAGACAGTAGAAGGACAGCGCAACGAAATCAAGGCTCAGGCACTGACTTATCGCGCTCATGCCTACGTTCGTCTGCTGCAACTTTATGGACCTCGCTGGAGCGACAGCAACAACGGCGAGCGCAAAACCATAGTCCTGCGCCTCAAGGAGACAACAGACGCAATGCCTCTGTCTACCATGAACGAGGTTCTGAACCAGATCTACGCCGACCTTGACGAGGCTATCGCCCTCTTCGAGACCACCGGCACCCTTCAGCCCACTGACCTGATTACTCCTGACGTGCGTGTGACCGCAGGCATATACGCCCGCGCCGCTCTGCTGAAGGAGGACTGGGCGAAGGCCGAGACAATGGCTCAGAAAGCCCGCACCGGCACAAACATCATGACGGCCGATGAATACTGCGGCGGCTTCATGCTGGCGACATCCGACTATCTCTGGACCAACGCTATCGCCGACGAGGACATTCTCAGCAACGCTTCATGGGGCAGCCGCAATGCTGCCAACGGCGAGTTCCAGCAACGCAACCAGATTGGAAACGGCAACATCAACCGTGACCTATACAAGCAGATGGATAAGAACGACATACGTAGAACTCTCTACGTGATGCCTGAGGTCGTGGGAAATCCTGTCAGCCAGTATTACAAAGCCAATGAAGAAAAGATCAAATATGTGGATCCGGAGACTATGGCCATATGGTTCCAGGGTGGCCGTCTGGCAAGCAGGGCTCTGAGATACGTCACTGAGCACACTCCCACCTGCTCCAACGGCGAGCATGTGGCCGCTGCCTATCAGGACTTCACTGGCAAAGGCGCGCTGCCTTTCATCCTCTTCGGATCGCAGCTGAAATTCTTCTGCTACGGCGACAGCAAGCAAGCATGTCAGTATCCCTATATGCGTGGCACCGAGATGCTTCTCACCCAGGCCGAGGCCGCCTATATGCAGGGTAAGACTGCCGAGGCTCAGCAA
>CAJMDR010000235.1 GCA_905212215.1 uncultured Porphyromonadaceae bacterium | reverse complement strand
TGACGGAAAAATACAAGCCGACCAAAGAGAAGGTCTGGAGATTTTTCAGCCAAAAGGCAAAAGAATAGCCCTGCTCCGCACGTTTATAAATCCGAGCAAGCAAGGCTTCCTGAGTTGATAGTATCGCATAATCTGGAGCTAAGACTCCGTGACGGTGAAAACGAATGACAACATATTGGCACTGATATCCCCTGAAAATGACTAATTTTGTGATATGGAAATCTATATAGTGACTGAACGGCTAATATTGCGTTCATGGGAAAATGCAGACAGAAACCCTTTTGCTGAAATGAACGGCAGTAGGAATGTCATGAAATATTTTCCGACAACTTTATCTGTTGATGAGTCAAATGCCTTCGTGGATCGCATCAAGGCTGAATTTGAGGAAACAGGCGTCGGATTATATGCAGTTGAAATTAGAGAAACCGGTGAGTTTATCGGATATGTCGGTTTCCATCGCTTTTTATTCGATGCCCCATTTTCACCCGGATGGGAAATAGGCTGGCGTATATCCGATAGGTTTTGGCATAAAGGATATGCTACCGAAGCTGCAAAGGCTTGTTTGAGCTATGCCCGCGAGAAACTTTTCTGTAAAAAACTTTACTCATTTACAGCCGTACCAAATATTCCCTCAGAGAATGTGATGAAACGTATTGGCATGATTTATAAGGGAACATTCATGCACCCAGCTTTGGCTGACGGCAATTGGCTGAAGGAGCACAAACTATACTCTATTGATTTATAAAATGGAACTGCCCAGTCCCGGGAGGACGAGTCTGTTATATGCCGACAACGCAGGAAGGCGGCACCTCACTGTCTCGGCCCGTGGACTGCTATCCAAGCGGTAAGTGAGGGAGCGGTCGTAAAATCCTTATACAGCAACGGCGAAAAAGAACACGGATGAACGGCAGAGAGTCTCAGAGGTAAAAGCAGCGTCCCCGATGCTTACCTCGGAGGCGTTGCCGGTTATCGGTGTTCCGCCGGTGCCTATAGGCGCGATGCGGTCAATGGGTGTCAGTGCTTGCACCGTCACCCTTTGACGGCATCCGCCGCCAACCCTGAAGACCGCTCCCTCTCTTGCCGCTTTCGCAATATTGAGAAAAATACCGTCACCATTTTTGTGAATATACGTAAATGGTGACTGCTTTGGATTTTAGGGCTTTACACTTTCGTACAAATGATAAGTTTTAGTTATTCTTGTTAATGAGGTTGACAATGACTTTTACCATTATGATTAGCTAATCATTCATTGAAACCGGTTTGTTGGTCGTCGATTGCGTGGATGACTTCAAGTTTGAGTTTTCGAGAGTGAGGAGAACTCA
The DNA here is from genome assembly GCA_905212215.1 of uncultured Porphyromonadaceae bacterium. GTDB lineage: Bacteria > Bacteroidota > Bacteroidia > Bacteroidales > Muribaculaceae > Lepagella. Next base: position 2,968 of record CAJMDR010000235.1, on the reverse strand, counting down.
CATATACAAGAAAGCCCGACAAGTGAGCACTCCCAGTTGACGGACAAACTTGGGGACATTAATGTCCCTATCAAAACATAACTTTAATTCTATTAGCAAGTTACCCTTACTAAAAATAACTACTTATCCGAAACTCATCGCAATGCTCTTGAACACATTATTCCTCGTTTTGTTCCGATAATTGCTCCAGCGTTGATTCAATCTCTTCGATGGATGGCAAGGAACTTTTTATTTCAGATGGAATAAGTTTTGAAAGCTCATATTGGGATATTCCAAGAGGAAGATTGTATGCTTCTAATGAATATTGAGCCTCAATAGTGTCCTTGTCTTTGCAAATCAATAATCCGATAGTGGGATTGTCGTATTCTGTCTTCAGCTGATGATTAACCGCTGTAACATAGAGTCCTAACTGTCCAAGATGTGATGCCTCGAATGAACCTACCTTCAACTCCACACAGCAATATGCGTGTATGCGGGTATTGTAAAACAGAAGGTCGATGAAGATTTCTTTTTCGCCAACTTGCAGACGATACTGTCTCCCCATATAGGCGAAACCCGTACCCAACTCCACAAGGAACTTGGTCACGTTTGCGACAAGAGCGTCTTCGAGTTCTCGTTCGTTATAATCTTCGGTCATCTCAAAGAAGTTGAAGACATAGGGGTCTTTCGTTACTTGTTGGGCAAGGTCGCTTTGTAGAGCCGGAAGTGTTTTGCTGAAGTTGGTGATGGCTTTCGCCTGACGCTCATATAATCCTGAATTCAAAAAATTCAGCAATACATCGCGTCCCCATCCATTTTCAATGACTTTGCGGACAAAGAATAATGCCTTTTCAGCATCTCCTTTGCATTTGTCGATTATACGTTGTTGATGAAACCACGGAATGGAGCATATCTCAGCAAACACATTGCCGGTAGTCTGCTGAATACTTGCAGTTCTTAAATCTTCTACGGTGTGTAGAAGATTCTCAACAGATTGAGAATAAAGCTGGTAAAAGCGGTACATATATCGAATGTTACCTTCTGAAAAACCTTTTTCTCCCGGCATTTCCAATCTCAAATCACGGCTCAACGTCTCATAAAATTTGGAGCCATAAGTGTTGGAATACTGTTTGTCTGCTATGTCGCGTCCTAAGCTCCAATAGTATTCCAACAATGTGCGGTTGGCATCTACGGAGGCCTTAAGACGAGCAGACAAATATCGTTGCTTGAGTTCCTTTACCCAACTGCGGTACTCTTTATTCTGGGAGAGTGCTATGTTCTGTGTCATATTACAAATTTACGCATTATTCTTCGATTATAGGTAATTCCCCATATTTCAATCGAGGAGGTCAACAAGTTCTTTCTTCATGTCCTCATCAATGTCACGGTAGCGGGCAAAGGCTTTGCTACCTTCCTTGTGGCCACTGAGTGAGCCGACAAGATTGGGGTCTTTCACCTTCTTGTATAGATTGCCGATGAAAGTACGTCGAGCCAAGTGGCTACTGGCAATCTCGTTGAGAGGCCGTTTCTCTTCTGCTCCGGTTGTAGGATTGAGTACAGTCACCATTCGGGTCACACCGCAAACTGTGAAAAACTTCTTGATAGCCACATTGTATTTCTGAGAACTGATGAAGGGAAATAGTTTACCTTTCAAATCATCACGCCCGGCATACTTCGCAACCAGAGCCTTTGCTCTTGCGTTGAGAGGAACCCTGACAACCTGCGGACGTTCGCCCTTTGTCTTCTGAGGCATATACTCGATTGCACCGTTTATGATGCTTGCTGGAGTCATTGCCATAAGGTCAGATACACGGCATCCGATAAGACATTGAAAGATGAAAATGTCTCGCTGTGCCTCCAGTGACGGATTTGCGGAGAGGTCGTAGTCGGCAATCTGGTCACGCTCTTCAAGAGAGATATAATAGGGTGTGCCATATACCTCGGTGGTTGTACCATTGTATTTGGCAAATGGGTCGTTGGTCGTAAGCTCTTGGTCTCGGCACCAACGATAGAATGCCCTCATCAGTCCAAAGAGGCCGACTATTGTGTTATCTCCCTTGGGATGCGGTTTTGGCTTTTTGCGCTGTGAATGGGTATCGGCAGGCACAGCTTCATAAATCTTCGGATATTTCTTGTAGAATTTATGTTCGTTGCGCAGGAACTTCTCGAAGTCGTTCACATCATCGACAGTAAACTCATCGAGTTTGATTTTATATCTCTTGTTGCCGTTGGCTTGAATATACAGTTCATAGCGCATTAAGGCGCGTTTGAGTACACGAAGATGACGTATTCTCCATTCAGAGATATTCTTCTTCGTGATGTAATCCTCGAAGATGTCGAAGAACGTCACTTCGGGAGCCACGGGAGTTTCTTCAACCGGAGGATTAAGGAACAGGTCGAGTTGGGTGAGGAGAAAATCTTTCGTCACCCTATTGAGTGGAGTATCCTCACAGATACGTATCAAGAACTTCTCGATTTCATCAAGACGGTCCTGAACATCGCGCACCTCTCTCTTCAATTCCGGGTCGCGGGGATTGGAGAATTTACCATCCTTGAATAGCTCCTTCTTGATGAACACACCGCTCTTGATTCGGTGAGAAACACTATGTGAAACGGACACTCTGAGCATGAATTCAGCCCTGCCCGACGGATTTGTCTTCGCTGATAAAGACCGCTTAATTGTCGCCATAGGAGAGTTTATTAGAGTTCAACTTAGTTTTACTTGCTTGATACAAAGGTAATAATACCCTCTCACATATACAACAATTTTTGTCAGCAAATTGTCAGCGAAGGTTGAATTTTAACAAATCGAGTTCGAGTCTAACTGAAATTTGAACTGGTTTAATTCGGTTCATTATGATTGAAATACAGTATTTTACGCAATTTTCGACATTCACTTAAAAATGAGCACTATTCATTTCAGTTTATAGTTAATGCTCCTGTTCTGGGCACCGTATTTTCAATTAAGTCGCTGATTTTCAGCGACTTA
>CAJMDR010000234.1 GCA_905212215.1 uncultured Porphyromonadaceae bacterium | reverse complement strand
AGCATTCACTACACATTGCCGCACACTCTATGGCGTTCCTGTGCCTTTCTATAACCACGACAACTACATAGACTTTGAACTCAATCGTGCCGACGTAAGGTTCATGACCTGGTATTCACTCTGTTTCATGGGAGATCCCGGCGAAAATCCGCTCTATCCTTTCGACAGTAATATCATAGCACTTGCCGACCGCTTTTATGACATTATGGAAGAGAGATATGACGAAGCGCCGCGTCCGGAGGGAATGATGAAAACCAACGAGCTGGAGATGCATGACCCCGATGATGCCGAAGATATTCAGACTCTTGGACAATGGATATTCTGGTCATCATACCTAACCGTGCCATGTTTCAAGACTAATATGGCCATGATTTATTCTCAGTCCAAACCTGACGATAAACGCGGCCTTTTGCAGATTATGGGTCAGGCACAGATGGAACTTCCCACGGGTCCTCTGGCGCTTTACCTTCGCGAATGGATATGGCTCATTGTGGAAGGTAAATTACCGCCCAAACCCCGCAATGAGAAGCAACAGGAGGAACATCCATATTTCAAACCTTTCACAAATGCAAATGGTGGTGAGAAGATTGCTTTCTTCAACGACTATCGCAAACTGAATCAATTCCTTGGAAAAGCACTGGGATGGGATCCGGATGCCGACAATCTGCCGCAGCTCAGGGATACACAAGACTTCACTCTTCTTACCAATGCACATAAAGGTCTGCTGATAGGAAGGAATGTGGCTCAGTGCTTTAAGACATCGCTGAACGAATTCTACAATGCGGAATATGCCCGGGAGAACGATTTCAAGATGTTGAGCAAACGTGGGTTCTGCCCAATCGACCTTACCACCTTTGCACTCGAAAACAATCTGTTGCCGGATCTGATATGGCCGCAACATCCAGACTCGCATGAAGTGACGACAGCAAACGCCGACTTCATAGCCCGTTGTTTCTTGCTTCAATATTATCGCGCCGTATGAAAAGATTTTTTTTGATTCTCTCCGTATTGTGCATTGCCTCTTGTGCACTTGCACAGACGTCGTTTCAGGAAATAGAACAGAATCCGCTTAAGGCAGGTGGAGTATACTTCGCATATCCTGGACCTCAAGGGACTCTAACTGCCCCTCCTAAAGGTTACGAGCCATTTTATATAAGCCATTATGGGCGTCACGGTTCCCGTTACCTTATCTCGGACAATGACTACCTTTGGGTTATCCAGCTACTGAATAAAGCCAAAGATGCCGATGCTCTGACTCCATTAGGACTTGATGTACTCTCACGGCTTGATTCCGTCTGGATTGAAACTGAAGGTCGTGGAGGCGATCTCTCACCACTCGGGGTACGTCAGCATCGTGGCATAGCGGAACGTATGGCGAAGGCTTATCCTGAAATTTTCATGAAAGGCAAAATTGACATCTCTGCCCGTTCTACAACGGTTATCCGTTGTGTGCTGTCAATGGATGCTTTCTGCGAAAGGCTGAAAGATCTCAACCCCAAGCTCGATATAACACGAGAGAGTTCGAACAGATACATGAACTATCTGAATTACCATTCGCCGGAATCAAACGCTTTTACTTCCGACAAAGGTCCATGGGCGGAGGAATACAGAAAATTCAAGTTGACCCATACCAATCCCGGCAGGCTGATGTCTCTGTTGTTTTCGAATCATGAATGGGCATACAAGAACGTTAATCCTCAGGAACTGATGTGGGGACTCTACTGGATAGCAGTAGGAATGCAGGACATAGAGACCCCGGTAAGCTTTATGGATCTCTTCACCGTTCAGGAACTCTTCGATCTGTGGCAATGCGTCAACTACGGTTTCTATGTCCGAGACTCCAACTATGCTGGCAATGAAGGCCTTGTAGTAGCCAACGCACGGAATCTGCTTAATAACATCATCGAAAGTGCCGACGAGGCCCTTAAGGCCGATAAGCCTTCAGCAACTCTGAGATTCGGTCACGACGGCAACCTTATCCCTCTCGCAGCCATTCTCGGACTGGAAGGATGCTATAACTCTGTATCTGACCCGCAGGAATTCTACAAGAACTTCGCCGATTTCAAGATAGCACCTATGGCCGGTAACATTCAGATAGTATTCGCCCGTAACCGCCGTTCTACGTCAGATGTGCTGGTAAAGATACTCATCAATGAAAAAGAGACCGTTATCCCTGAAATGGGACAACCGGCAAGTTATCCCTGGTACCGTTGGGAAGACCTCAAAGCGCACTATCGAAATAAATGGAATCTGTGAATGTGCGTATTGAATCAGTAAAGTACTGACTGCAGCCTTGTCATAGAAGAGAATAATCGCTGGCTAAAATACATTTGCACATTCACCCGATTTTTGTTAACTTTGCAAAATGTAACGGGCAGTTCCTACCGAAGCCGAATGACGGTACACCGTCTACGGCAAGCTTATGCATACAGCCCACCACAACATTATGATTAGAGCGATGTTTGACCCAGCAGACATAAAGAAGTTCAAAGCACTTCTCAACAAGGCCACCAAAGTGGTGATATGTTGCCATGTGCGTCCCGACGGCGATGCCATGGGTTCTACGCTGGGACTTTGCCATCTCTTGAAGAAACTTGGCAAAAAGGCGAGGGTAGTAACTCCCGACCACCCTCCGAGAGCGCTTTCTTTCCTTCCCGGCATTGACGAAGTGGTTCCATTGAGCAAGTATCCGGAATTTGCGCCACAACTCGTACATGACGCCGATTTGATTCTTTGCTGTGACTTCAACAAGCCTTCACGTATTGACTCACTGGCAAACTATGTGTTGGCTGCCCAATGTCCGAAAGTGCTTATCGACCATCATCAGGATCCCGACAGTTTTTGCGACCTCACTTTTTCTTACCCCGCCATGTCAAGTGCTAGCGAACTCGCTTTCAGGCTGATATGCGCTTTAGGATGGGCTCAGGAAATAGACCTTAACGTAGCGACTTGCCTCGCTACAGGACTGATAACGGACACCCGCAACCTGGCAGTGAATTGCGATGACCCGGAGATTTATCTGGTACTTCATGAGTTGCTGTCAAAAGGTGTGGACAAACAGCGCATTGTCCGCGAGGCTCTTGAGACTAAATCTGTCGATGCTTTCAATCTCTGGCTCCATGCAATGTCCAACAGAATGACCCTTCTGCCTGAACTCCACACTGCACTTATTGCCCTTGACACGGAAGACCTGGAGAAATTCCATTATGTAAAGGGAGACACTGAAGGACTCGTCAACCAGCCATTGCAGATAAAAGGAATAAAGGCATGTTTCTTCATGCGTAAAGACCCTGATTGCATAAAGGTAAGTGCCCGAAGCACCGAGGGTTTCCCGGTATCGAAAGTCTGCGAAGACCTTTTTAATGGCGGAGGACATTTGCAGGCTGCCGGGGGTGAATTCAAAGGTACTTTGCAGGAGGCAGTTAAAATTTTAACCGAGGCAATGCCTTCCTATTCTCATTACTTCAAACAGAAACAATCATGAAAGTTACATATAGAATACTTCTACTATTCATGGCGGCGCTTTTCCTGCTCGGAAATGCATCCTGCTCTGACGAGGAAAGCTACTCCAACCTTCTCAAATCTGAAGAGAAAACCACCAACTGGTACATGGCTCAGAAAAATATCTGCCTCACCATACCGGAGGATTCCGTGTTCGAAACAGGTCCGGACGCACCATATTATAAAATGGATGAAGAAGGATATCTTTACATGCAGGTGATAAATCCCGGCGACACTACCAAGGCTAAGAATGAAGAAAAGGTAATTTTCCGCTTCATGCGCTGCAATCTCAAGAACTACCGCAGCACAGGTGAAATGACTTGGTCAGGCAACGCCGACAACATGGAATATGCCACAGCATCGTTCCATTTCAATTCTTACGTATATCAGGATTCGCAGAAGTATGGTCAGGGAATACAGGTACCGATGAAGTATCTTGGCTATAACAGTGAGGTAAACCTTGTGTTAAGAAGCTACATCGGCTTCGCCGCTGACCAGTCATCCTGTATACCCTACGCTCTCAATGTAAAATATTTCAAACCCGAATATTGACCTGTTTCTTTTCATTGCACACAGAGAAGACAGGACAAGAATAAAAAAACAAGCTTATGTCACTCATAAAGTCCATTTCCGGAATCCGCGGCACCATAGGAGGCCGCGAAGGCGATGACCTCACATGCATCGACATAGTCCGCTTCACAGCCGCCTATGCTCGCTTCATTACAGAACGCCATGCCGATATGCCACGCAGAATCGTTGTAGGCCGCGATGCAAGGGTAAGCGGCCCTATGGTAAACGGTCTGGTATG
>CAJMDR010000233.1 GCA_905212215.1 uncultured Porphyromonadaceae bacterium | reverse complement strand
AACAACTTGAGATATGGGGTAATCGTGTGGATGTGCCTGTAATCAAGCAGAAAATGGGGTCCGACCCCGCTGCCGTTGCGCTTGATACCGTAAACTATGCTAAAGCCAAGGGAATAGACATAGTGATCATTGACACGGCAGGACGACTTCACAACAAGCCCAATCTGATGGCTGAATTAGGCAAGATCAAGAGGGTGATGAAGAAGAGTGTCGCCAAGGCTCCTAATGAGGTACTTCTGGTTCTTGATGCCAGCACAGGGCAGAACGCATATGTGCAGGCCAAAGGCTTTACCGAAGTAACTGATGTCAATGAACTGGCAATAACCAAACTCGACGGCACTGCAAAAGGTGGTGTTGTGATAGGTATCAGCGATCAATTCAAGATTCCGGTGAAATATATCGGCATAGGCGAGGGGATGGAGGATCTGCAGCCATTCAACGCCATGGAGTTCGTCCGTACCCTTTTCGGCACCACGGCAAGACATTGACCATCTCTATCACAGAAGACATAAACAGTGAAAGAGAATCGTATTGATGTGATCACTATGGGATGCTCCAAGAATCTTGTGGATTCGGAGCGTCTTATGCGTCGTCTGGAAGCAAAAGGATATACACTTCATCATAACAGCCATGATGTAAAAGGGCCGTTAGTTGTAGTAAATACCTGTGGATTCATTGCCGATGCAAAACAGGAAAGCATCGACATGATACTCACTCTTGCCGATGCCAAGACAGAAGGGCGCATAGAGAAACTTGTGGTGATGGGATGTCTCAGTGAACGTCATGGCAAAGAGCTGAGACCCGAAATTCCGGAAGTTGATGCCTGGTATGGCAAATTCGACTGGGACAGAATGGTTGACGATCTTCCTGTTCTGAAGCCTGACTACAAGGTTCCGAAAATATATGAGAGGGACCTTACCACACCTCCATACACCACCTTTATGAAAATTTCGGAGGGCTGTGACCGTATGTGCGCCTATTGCGCAATACCGCTCATTACAGGACGTCACCGTTCCAGACCAATGGAAGAGATTCTCTCCGAGACAAAAGAGCTGGTAGGCAAAGGAGTTAAAGAGTTTAACGTAATAGCTCAGGATCTATCTGCTTATGGTAAGGATTTCTCCGGTAAACTGCTATTGCCTGAGCTGGTGGAACGGATGTCGGATATTAAAGGGGTGGAATGGATAAGGCTACATTACGGTTATCCCACTGACTTTCCCTGGGATATTACAAAAGTGATGCGTGAACGTGAAAATGTGTGTTCCTACTTTGACATCGCCCTTCAGCATATTTCCGACAAAGTTCTTTCCAATATGCGAAGGAACATAGACGGCAAGCACACGTATGAACTCATTGACAGGCTTCGCGAAGAAGTTCCGGATATAAAACTGCGTACTACCCTTATGACTGGTTTTCCCGGAGAAGGGGAGAAAGAGTTTGAGGAACTCATAGACTTCATGCAGCGCGTAAAATTCGACCGCCTCGGGGCTTTTGCATATTGTGAGGAAGATGACACCTGGGCTGCAAGACATCTAAATGATGAAATTCCGGAAGAGGTAAAGCAGCAACGTCTGGAACACATCATGACGCTTCAGAAAGAAATTTCTGAAGAGCTTAATCATAAGATGATAGGGGAGCGCGTCAAGGTTCTTATTGAGGAAACGGACGAGAGCGAAATCATAGGTCGCACTCAATGGGATAGCCCTGAGGTAGATCCGGTAATAATACTCAAGCCAAATGAGAAGACCTCTATCGTAAAACCTGGTGACTTTGTAACTGCCAAGGTAACGGGAGCAGAATCATTTGACCTTTTTGGAGAAATAGAATGATTGCAGACTATTTGCTTGATTCATTGAGGAGCAAGGGACTTTGCTTTTTTAGCTACCGCATTCCGGGAAGGAAAGAACAATATGGTTTTGCATCGCCTTCAAAATGTTTTCGCAGTGGCCATCATGACGGGTTCGTAATAGCTCCGTTCAAACCGACCGAGGAAAGAATCACAATTCCTTTTTGCTACATACATAGCAAACCAACCGCAATCGGGAAATTCGAAGACAAGGATTTTCCGGAATATGAAACGGCCAAAGGATTCTATATGAAACATTGCGGCTTGCTGATAGATTATCTTAAGGAAAATCCGGAGGAGAAAATAGTCTACAGCCGCATGATTAAACGAACATTGGCTAAAACTCTTACGGAATCCTTCAATGAGTTGTGCCGTATGTATCCGGCAGCTTATGTGTATTGCTTTTCCACACCCCGGACAGGGACATGGCTTGGCGCCTCTCCTGAATTATTAGCTAAATGCAATGGTGATCAGTTACGAACCATGGCCTTGGCGGGAACAATGCCTTCACATAAGGGTGGCAAATGGTCGGAAAAGAATCAACAGGAACATAGAGTGGTTGCGGACTTCATCAGAAATTTACTGATAGAGAATAATGCCATTGACATCTCAGAAAAAAAAAGCCAGAAAGAGGCAGGACCGGTAAAACATCTGCTTACTGAGTTCACCGCCGCACTCCATCCTGAAACAAATGCAGACAGTATCGTCGAATCATTATCGCCTACACCTGCTCTTGCAGGATTTCCAAGAGAAAAAGCATTGGCAAAGATAACGGAGCATGAAGCATATCCCAGAGGATGCTATGGCGGGTTCTGCGGTCCACGAATCGACAGACAGAATTTTGAATACTGGGTGATTCTGCGTTGTGTACGGTTGCGTGGCAAGGAATGTGCCCAGTATGTGGGAGGCGGCATCATGCCCGACTCTATGGCAGAGGATGAATGGCAGGAAACTGAAAAGAAAGCGTCAACTCTCTCTTCTATACTTGATTGATACAATGCCGGTTGAAACGGCATTGCAGTAAAATTTGCAATAAGCTATTATTGTTTGCGCTTGAAGTCTTTCAGAAGGCGCATGCATAGATTATGCACTCAACAATAAGTGCAATTATACCGGTCACACCACAGATCAAGGCTATCGTGTCCAGCCTGCGCGATGCTCCAGGATTGATGCGTGCGAACGAGCAGGCTATGGCATGACTGAAAGCCATGATGAAAAAGAAGAATATGTCTATAAACGCCCACCAGTAAGTCCTCAACTGGAAAGTGCATACGAGCACAATAGCAATGAGCAGCATTGCTGCCCATGCCATCGGTGCTGATTTATGAAGCGGTGTTTTCACTTTGCCTACTGTTTCTTTCAGTTTTTGAGTTTCTTCTACTTCTAATTCTATGTCAGCAGAGATTTGGATATGTCACTACAAAATTTCTCATGCTATCCATCAGATCATTGTCTATAGGCACCATGGGAAGTCGCATATTATTCTCACATAGACCCATAAGGCTCATCAGACCTTTTATTCCCGGAGGATTCCCTTGTTTGAAGAGCATCTTTACTAATGGTTCAAGACCATTTTGCAATTCCAGAGCTTCAGTCACCTTACTGTCGAGTGCCAGATGTGTAAGATGACTCCAGACATTGGGCGCTGCGTTACCTATAACAGAAATCACTCCGACAGCTCCAAGTTCTATCATCTGGGTTGTAAGTCCGTCATCGCCCGATATCACAGAGAATCCTTTTGGAGCGGAAGCCACAATCTCTTCAACCTGAGTCAGATTACCGGATGCTTCCTTGATGCCTATTATTCCCTTTACTTCATTAGCAAGCCTTAAAGTAGTTTCAGGAAGCATATTCACCCCTGTGCGTCCCGGCACGTTATACAATATAACGGGTAGTGGAGAAGCTTCCGCAACCGCTTTGAAATGACAATATAATCCTCTTTGTGTAGGCTTATTATAGAAAGGAGTTACAGATAATATGGCGTCATAGCCATCACCATTCCATTTCCGGAGACTCTCGCAAAGAGCAGCAGTGCAGTTTGAACCGAATCCGAGTACAAGCGGTAGCTGGCCATTTACAACTCCGGCAACTGTCTTGCGGATATAGATTTTCTCTTTTTCAGAAAGAGCAGGGGTCTCAGCTGTGGTACCCAATACCACAATATAATCTACGCCTGATTTGATAAGGCGGTCTGTAAGTATTTCCAACCGGGGAAAGTCCACTTCTCCCTGATCATTGAACGGGGTAATGAGCGCAATGCCCAACCCTCGGAAAGAATTGTCTGACATAATATTTTTTCTTGAGGAAAGCATAAGCCTTCGGGTGCAAAGTTAAGTATTTAGATTGACCCACGCAAAAATTTAAGTTTAACATACTCTTAAATACATCCATATCAATCTACATCTTATCTATTATTTGACCTAAATATTTTTACCTGAAGTTGTTTCGACTTATTTCTTTGTTAAGATTTAGCCAGATATTCGAGTGGAT